>CAMCEP010000098.1 GCA_945873675.1 Asaia bogorensis | reverse complement strand
GCCTAAGCGCTGCCGGCACATGGGCGAAGACCGCCAATTGCTCCTCAAACGGGCCATAGCCGGTGACATAGCGATGCCAGATATCGCGGAGTTCCGGTGTTAGTTCCTCGGGCGAGACTTCACGCACACGGGCCATGGCGGTTTCCTTTTCAGCAGACATAAATCTTGCGCCGCTTGCCCCGGCCAGTCCACCCCTGGACTTGCCTGGGGCGCCGCGCGAAACTGCAAGTGACCAATCGAGGAGCCCAAGGCGATGCGCAATACCGAAGAAATCTGGCGGCTGGTGGATGCCAAGGCGCCTGAGGCGATTGAACTCAGCGACCGCGTCTGGGGCATGCCGGAACTTTGCTACGCCGAACACCGTTCCTGCGCCGAACACACCGCCATGCTGGAAGCCCATGGCTTTCGCGTGACCACGAATGTGGCGGGCATCCCAACGGCGGTGATGGGTGAGGCGGGCGAAGAAGGCCCGATCATTGCGATCCTCGGCGAATATGATGCGCTGCCGGGGCTGTCCCAGGAAGCCGGCATTGCTGAACCGCGGCCCTTGCCGGGCGATGGCAGCGGGCATGGCTGCGGGCATAATTTGCTCGGCGCTGCTTCGCTATTGGCCGCGAGTGCGGTGAAGGATTGGCTCGCGCAAAACGGCATAAAGGGGCGCGTGCGCTATTATGGCTGCCCGGCGGAAGAAGGCGGTGCGGCCAAGGGTTTCATGGTGCGCGCGGGCTGCTTTGATGATGTGGATATGGCAATTTGCTGGCACCCGGCCGCGTTTTCCGCGGTGAATGAACCAGTATCGCTGGCCAATACGCGCATTGATTTCAGCTTTGTCGGTCGGTCTTCACACGCTGCCGCCGCGCCGCATTTGGGCCGAAGCGCCTTGGATGCGGTGGAATTGATGAATGTTGGCGTGAATTACATGCGCGAACATATGCCATCTGATGCGCGCATTCACTACGCCTATCTGGATGCGGGCGGCATTGCGCCCAATGTGGTGCAGGGCACGGCCAAGGTGCGCTATTTGATCCGCGCGCGGGATCTGGTGGAACTGAATGGCCTGGTTGCACGCGTGCGCAAGATTGCCGACGGCGCCGCGCTGATGACGGAGACAAGTGTGACCACCAAGGTGGTCAGCGCGGTGTCCAATCTGCTTGGCAATACGCCTTTGGAAAAGGCGATGTATGACAATTTCCAGCGCCTGGGTGCGCCCCAATTCGATGAGGATGATCGCCGCTATGCGCGCGAAATTCAGGCGACGCTGAAGCCTGAGGATATCGTCTCCGCCTTCCGCCGCCACGGCCTGACGCCGGAGATGGATTTGCCGCTTTGTGACAAGATCGTGCCCCTCGAAAACAAGGGCTTTGGCGGTGTGGGGTCCACCGATGTTGGCGATGTCTCCTGGGCGGTGCCAACGGTGCAGGCGCGCGGGGCGACTTGTGCTGTTGGTACGCCGGGGCATTCCTGGCAGCTGACCGCGCAGGGCAAATCCGGCATTGCCCATAAGGGCCTGGTGCATGTGGCGAAGATCATGGCTGGCACGGCGGTGGATGCCATCGCCAATCCGGAAATCCTGGCCGCCGCCAAGGCGGATCACCAGAAGCGCACGGAAGCGACCCCCTATGTCTGCCCGTTGCCGCCGGATGTGGAACCGCCGATCCAGATGTCGGCCTAAAACACGATCAGGGGCGAGGCCGCCTTGCTTTCGCCGTGAAGGGCGCCCATATGCACGGGGTCAGCGCGCTTTTCCGCGCGCCTCGCGCCCTGCCGGCTGCGTGATCGGTCCCCGCCGCTTCCCTGGAAGCGCGGTGCGGGCCCGGGTCGGTCAGATCGCTTTTCCCACTTAGGACGGTCCCAATCCCGCGGGGCTTTCTGCCCCAAGCCGCGCTTGGCCCGGAAGGCTGTGCGCGGCTGATCTAGGATTCATCGTGACCGATAATTTCGAGGCACTGCGCCTCAACCCGCTTATCCTTCAGGCTTTGAAGGATGAGGGCTACAAATCCCCAACCCCCATCCAAGCCCAGGCCATTCCGGCCGTGCTGGAAGGGCGCGACCTGCTTGGCATTGCCCAAACCGGTACCGGCAAGACCGCGGCCTTTGCGCTGCCCTTGCTGCATAAGCTTGCCCTGCTGAAGGGCCGGCCGCCGCGTGGTGGCTGCCGTGTGCTGGTGCTGAGCCCAACGCGCGAATTGGCGACGCAAATCGCCGAAAGCTTCCGCACCTATGGCAAGCATCTTGGCTTTTCCATCGCGACGATTTTCGGCGGTGTCGGCTTTGGTGGCCAACGCCAAGCGCTTGGCCGCGGCATTGATGTGCTGGTGGCAACCCCTGGCCGTTTGCAGGACCATCTGGAACAGGGCTCCGCGCGCTTGGATCACGTCAGCACGCTGGTCTTGGATGAAGCCGATCAGATGCTCGATAAGGGCTTTCTGCCGGCCATTCGCCGCCTGATCCGTTCGGTGCCGGTGGAACGCCAGACACTGTTTTTCAGCGCGACCATGCCGGTGGAAATCAACCGCCTGGCTGATGAAATGCTGAAATCACCCGTGCGCGTTGCGGTGGCGCCAGTGGCGACCACGGCCGAGAAAGTGGCGCAGCGTGTGATTCACGCCAATCGGCAGGATAAGCGCCGCGTCTTGGCGGAATTGCTGCGTGGCGAAGGTGTTGGCCGTGCGCTGATTTTCAGCCGCACCAAGCATGGCGCAGATCGGATTGTTAATCAATTGGATCAAGATGGCATCAGCGCCAATGCGATCCATGGCAACAAATCCCAGAATGCACGCGAAGCCGCCTTGGCTGCCTTCCGTGATGGTCGCGCGCCGGTCATGGTGGCGACCGATATCGCCGCGCGCGGCATTGATGTGGATGGCGTGACGCATGTCATTCAGTTTGATTTGCCGGAAGTGCCGGAAACCTATGTGCACCGCATTGGCCGCACTGCGCGCGCCGGCGCGGCTGGCATCGCGATTGCACTGTGTTCGGGCGAAGACCGCGACAAGCTACGCGCGATTGAAAAGCTGATCCGCGTTGCGATTCCGGCGGAAGATCGCCGCACTGGGGAAGCCGAGGAAGCCGCCCCAGCCCGCCCGCCGCGTCAGCCCCGCCAGCAACGCGCGGCGCAAAAGCCGCGTCAGGCGCAGGAACAGCAACGCCCGCGCCGGCCATCCTCTGGCCCGGCCCGCAGCGGCGGTGGCGGGGGCGAAGCGTCGCGCCGCCGCGCTGGCTCAGCCCCCGGTTCAGGGCAATTCGGGCGTTTGCCGCGCTGACGTGAAGGGCACAATTTGCGCCAAGCTAGAGCAGATCACGTTCAGATGGAATCATCTGAACGTGTGAAGATGCTAGAAAAACAACGATGTAGAGCGGGTTGCGTGAACCCATGTGAACGCAACACGTTCTAAAGCCCGGGCAGCTTGCCCGGGCTTTTTTATACGCCTTAGGCGCAGCCGATGCGGTTACTCAGCCGCTCAAAAAAATCTAACTGGGCGCCAAGTTCAGCCGGCGCAACAGGGCGCGTTCGTCATCCATGGTCTGGCGCATCGCTTCGCGATAGGCTGGGCCATCCAGCAGGATCAGCGGCTGATTGACGCGTTCCAGGAATTGCGTGTGCGCGGGGTCTTGCGCCGCGGCGGTGAAAGCCTCGGCCAATACGCGCACCACGCCGGCATCCATGCCGCGCGGGCCAATAAGCCCGCCCGGGCTATCCACCACAATATCCAAGCCTTGTTCTTTCAGTGTTGCCACCTGCGGAAAACGCTTGGCGCGAGCCGAGGTATAAATCGCAAGCAGGCGCAATTGCCCCGCTTCCACCATCGGCGCCCAGCCGGATGCTTCTGACGCGAAATCAATCTCCCCGCCCAGCAGTGCGCGCAGTGTGTCCGATGTGCCGCGATAGGGCACATGGGTCCAGCTCAAGCCGCGCTGAAAGCCGATGCGTTCCACCACCAGATGCTGCGTTGATCCAATGCCAAGCGTTCCGAAATTGAGCTTGCCCGGATTGGCGCTTGCATGGGCAAGCAATTGGTCAAGGCTCTGCCAGGGAGAATCAGCGCGCACCACGAGCCCCATGACGAAGCCGGTGATTTGCAGGATGTAGGTAAGATCATTGATTGGATCATAAGGCGGGCGCGGATTGATCAGCATTTGCCGCACCACGCCGACATGCATTTGCGAAATCGTGTGGCCATCGGGCCGCGCTTCCTGCAGCGCCATGGCGCCCAGAATGCCCGAAGCGCCGCCGCGATTTTCCACCACCACCGGCTGCCCCAGGCTGCGCGATGCGTGATCCGCCATGATGCGAAAGCCGATATCCGCCGGCCCGCCTGCCGCCCAGGGAATGATCAGGCGGATGGGTCGGTCCGGAAAGCGCGGCTGCGCCAGGGCGGGCATGGCGAGCAATGCTGAAGCGCCAAGCGCTGCACGACGGGTGATTTGTGCCATTGTCTTGAGCCTCCGTTGAGCGGTTAAATTTGGGCTTAGAAATCGCGCTGCCGCAAGGTTCAGTTTTATGCCGGCAGGCGTAGCCCAAGCCGTTCCAGCCGCGGCAGCACTTCCTGCACGAAATAGGGAATTTCCTTGAGGTAATCTAGGAAAGCAATGGTACAACCGGCCAGACCCGTCGCACTCATGCGCGCCATTTCTTCGGCAATGTCATCCGGCGTGCCGACAAAGGGGTAGGAACCTGGATAGGCGCCATCGAATTTGAAGCGGCCTTCGCGGGTGAAGCGGTTTTCAAAAGGCCGCGCGATCTTTTGCCCAGGGGTACCCACCATGGCGCCGCGATTATTCCGATAATAAGCTTGGCCCGCTGTATCTGCCATTTCCTCGGCGAAGTAATGGAAGAATTCCTCTGCCTCTCGCCGGGTTGGGCGGCAAACCACATGGCCCATGGTGAAAACACCGATCTGGCGCTGATAGCGCGCCATATGCTGGCGGACATCTTCAAGCAGCGCCGGTACCTGATCCAATTCCGTCACATTCAGGAACAGCACATCAGCCGCCTGAGAGGCAAAGTCCCGCCCCGCCGGCGAAAACCCCGCCGACATCACGGGCGGCCAGGGGCGCTGCAGGGAGACTGGATTGGTATGGCAATTCTTGAGCTTGAAGAATTCGCCATCCCAATCGAATTCCGGCCCGCCCGACAGCATTTTCGACCATATGCGAAACCATTCCAGCCCATGCTGATAGCGCTTGTCCTGCTGTATGGTGACGCCGTGCAGATCAAATTCTGCCTGGTTCCAGCCGCAGACGATATTGAGCCCCGCGCGCCCATGGCTCACGTGATCAATGGTCGCAATCGCCTTGGCGCCGAAGGCGGGTGTGACGATCGGCACATGCACGGTGGAAAAGATCGCGATGCGCTTCGTGATGGCAGCAAGGGCCGCGCCATGGGTCAGCGTTTCAAGGGATCGGCCATAGATATTCGCATCCCCCTGATAGCCGCGCCATTTTGCCACTGGCAGGATGAATTCAATGCCGGCGTCATCGGCAATTTGCGACATGCCCGCAATATCATCCCAATCAGCCTTCCAGCGTTCCGGTGCGCGGCTCATGGTCAGGCCACCATCGCAATTGGCGCTGAAAATGCCGAGCTTGAACTTATTCGGGCCGAAAAGCGGGTTACGTGCCCGCGCATCCTGATCCATGGAGACTCCCCTTCTTGCTCAGTCTGCGGCCTGTCCATGCGCCCGGCAAGGTGCCGGTAGTGATTGCATCCTGATCTGGGATCGGGAATGATTTCCCTTAATAGCAAGGGGAAACACCATGACCGCTTGGCCCAATACGACCCGCCCTGGGGAGCCTGCCGATACGGCCCGACCATGGCATTGGCTCGCACGATTGGATGATGGCGGGCAGGCGCCCTTGCCGCTTGGTTGGAATCCCGCCGCGCGGCAATGGCTTTCTTGGGATGGTACCGCTTTGGCGCCGGAAGAAGCGGCGCGGCGGTTTCGTTATCTTGGCCCGGCGCTGACACCGGCCGAAGTGGCAGCTGAAGCGGTGCGGATCGAAGCTGTTGAAGCTCCGCCAAGCGCCCCTGCCGATATGGTCCCGCGCCGCGATGCCATTCGCAATCACGTGCTGATTTTTTTGGGCAGCGTGGTGACGACGCTGTTTCTGGCAGAAAAGATCGTACATTGGCGCGGCTAAACAGGCGGTTACTTGAGCATTTTCAAGCCAAGTGGAATCACTTGGCGACTCGGAAAATGCGATCA
Source organism: Asaia bogorensis (assembly GCA_945873675.1). GTDB lineage: Bacteria > Pseudomonadota > Alphaproteobacteria > Acetobacterales > Acetobacteraceae > Neoroseomonas > Neoroseomonas bogorensis_C. The sequence continues at coordinate 2,909 of CAMCEP010000098.1, read as the reverse complement.
GACGAGCAAATATTTTCAAGCCAAGTGGAATCACTCACAAAACTACCGCCGCTTTTTAGCTGTCAAAGGCGAGCCTGGCCTCAGTTCTGCGGTCGCGTAAAAAGCGCGACGAAATAGCAGCGCTTACCCTCGGCATAGAGACGGTAATTTCGCGTCCCCGGCACCGCCGCGAAATTGCGCATATAGCTGAGGCCGATGCGAGGGGCACGACGCAGCGCTCCCTCACGCCGTTTCTGGTCGGCGCGGCAAGCCGCCAGGATGGCGGGCGTGATGTCCCGGCAGGTGTGAAATATCAGGCCGGCGGCTTCGGCATCGCGCATCAGATGTGCTTGCAATTCTTCGGCCGGTCCATTCTGGTAACCGCAGACCGAAACAACGCCGCCTGGGCGCAGCACCCTGGAACACTCGGCCATGAAGGCCTCTCGGCCAAGATTCATCATGGCCTCAACCGAAATCACCATGTCGAAACTGCCGGGCGAGAAGGGTAGTGCGCCGCCTAAGCCCGCCAAAACCCTGGTGCGGGCGGGATCAGCAATTTCGCGCGCCGCCAGCACGGCATCGGCTTGCGCATCCAAAGCGGTTAGTTGTGTTTCCGGCAGAAGCGCCTGGGCATACATGGTGCCACCGCCACGGCCGCACGATACCTCTAGCAGCCGTTGAGGAGGATGTGTCCGCAGGGCAGCACCTTCGCTCAAGACCAGGTGGTATAGCGCTGCTTGGGCGGCTTCTGCTGCCCAGGCCGGGTCATGGATGAACCCCTCGGGCAGTGGCCAATAGCCGTAATTCATGAAGCGCACGGCGCGCACTGCCGGGTTGCCATAGATCAGCGCGTAAAGATCTTGCGCAATGGGGCGCTTTCGTAACAGCCCAAGGGCAACGCGCAGCATACGCCCCGCGGTTTTGAGGGGCCTGATGCGTGGAGGCCAAGCATTCGGAATGGCGGATCGGCCCAGTGTCATGCGTCTGGAACAGTAATTGATTGCCAGGGAACGCCGATCGTTTCAAACATGATACGGTCGCTAGCGTGGAAGGGCCAGACTCGCAAGCGGGGAGGCTCCGGCGGCCCGCAACGGGCGGCTGGGAATTACGCTGCGGACCCAGGCAGGCGCCGTAGCCGGGGCATGGCACAATTACCAAAACTCAGCCAAAGTGATGCGCAAGCAGAAGGGGCACCATGACCCCAATGCCAGGGAGTTTATGATGTTTGATCGCCGCCACCTTCTTGCGCTGACCGCGCTTTCACCTCTTGCCGCACCGGCCGTTTTGCGTGGTGCCGTCAGCCCCGCTGCCGCGCAGGCGCCGTGGCCCAATCGGCAAATCCGCATGATCATCCCCTGGCCGCCGGGCCAAGCCACGGATGTGGTCGGGCGGCTTGCCGGGCAGCGTTTATCGGAACGCCTGGGCCAGGTGGTGGTACCGGAAAACCGCCCCGGCGCGGGTGGGCAAATCGGTACGGATTTGGTCGCCAAGGCACCGCCGGATGGCAATGTGATCCTTTCAGCCTCGATCGGGCCTATTACTTTCAGCCCTTTGGTGCAGCGCACACCTTATGATGCGGAACGCGAATTGGCGCCGGTGGTGATCTTCGGCATCGCGCCCTTCATGCTGCTGGTGAAGCCGAATTTTCCGGCGCAGGATTTACGGAGCTTCATGGCGCTGTTGAAGGCCAATCCAGGGAAGTACAGCTTTAATTCATCAGGCATTGGCGGCGCGCAGCATTTGGTTTGTGCGCTGTTCCTGGCGAAAGCAGGGCTTGATGCTTTGCATGTGCCCTTCCAGGGCAGCGGACCGGCGCTGGCGGCGTTGCTCGGTGGCCAGGTGGATTTCGGGTTTGATACACCCGCTGCGGCGGGCAGGCTGGTGCGTGATGGGCAATTGCGCGCGCTGGGGCTTAGCACCGGCAAGCCCTCGGCGCAGGTGCCGGGCATTCCGCCGGTCGCGGCGGTTGGTGGGCCGGCTGATTATGATGTCGGTGGCTGGAACGGGCTGATGGTGCCGGCCGGCACGCCACGCCCCATCATTGATCGCATCTATACCGAAATCCGCGACGGTATGGCGGTGCCGGAAGTGCGCCAGCGCTATGAATCAGTCGGCTTCGATATTGACCCGCTCGGGCCAGAAGCCATGCTGCAACATATGCGCAAGCTCTGGGGTGAATTCGGCCCGCTGATCAGGCAATTGGGGATACGCGCCGAATAGCGCTGGATCAGATCCCCAATTCGCCAAGCATAATCGCCTCAACCTCAGCCCCCGCCGGCAAGGCGGGGGCGAAAGGCGCGCGCAGCACCAAAGCCTCGGCACGCGCGAGCGTGGCCAACATGGAGCTATCCTGCACCGCAAAGGGCCGCACCGTGATATGCCCTTCGGTGTCGGTATCGAGGCTCGCGCGCAGGAAATCGGCGCGGCGGTCATTCTCGGCCAAGGGTGCGGCGCAGATCACGCGCCGGCTTGGCGTGGGCGCACCTGGCAGGCCGGAAAGCCGCGCCAGCGCCGGCAGCAGGAAAATGATGGCACAAACCAGCGCCGAGACCGGATTGCCCGGCAGGCCGAGCACCGGCACGCGGCCAAGACGCCCCCAGATCAAGGGCTTGCCGGGGCGCATGGCGATTTTCCAGAAGCCGAGTTCAAACCCCTCGCCACCGAGTGCTTGCTGGATCAGATCATGCTCACCCACGCTGGCGCCGCCAGTTGTCACCAGCAAATCATAGCCATGGGCGGATGCAGCGATATCGGCAATGGCGCTGGCGTCATCAGGGGCGATGGGCAGCACAATGGGCTCGCCCCCCCCGGCGCGGATCAGGGCCGCCAGTGCATGGGCATTGGAACTGACAATGCCGCCGGGCGGGATGGGGTCTCCGGGGAGCGCGATTTCATCCCCCGTTGCTAGAATGCCGATGCGCGGGCGCCGA
>CAMCEP010000097.1 GCA_945873675.1 Asaia bogorensis | reverse complement strand
CTGATGTCAGCCGCGCTTGAGGATGAAACACGCGGCGGCGGAGGTGCCGTGTGTTACGTGAGCGGCCGTCAGGTGCCGCTGCGTCATGCCGCGCTGCTGAATGGCACGGCATCCCATACCGTCGAATTCGACGATATCTATCGCTACGCTGTCTATCATCCCGGCTGCCCGACCATTGCGGCAGCGCTGGCGGCCGCGCAATCGCGCGGCGCAGATATGGATTTGCTGCTGCGCGCGATGATTGCGGGGTATGAGGTTTCTTGCCGCATCGGTGTGGCGGTGCAGCCGTCTCATTATGATTTCTGGCATACCACCGGCACGGTCGGCACTTTTGGTGCGGCGGCGGCGGTGGCTGTCGCGCTGAATTGCGATGCGGAACGCACCGCGCATGCCATTGCAACCTGCGCCACCATGGCAAGCGGCCTGCAACAAGCCTTCCGAGGGGAAGGCATGTCAAAGCCTTTGCATCCCGGCCATGCGGCGGAAGCCGGCGCCATGGCGGCGATGGCAGCGGCGCGCGGCATGACGGGCGCGCTGGATGTGCTGCATGGCCCGGCGGGTTTTGCCGCCGCCACCAGCGAAGATATCGGCAAATGGGAAAAGCCACTGGCCAATATCGGCAAGCCCTATGCCATCACGGATATGACTTTCAAGAATCACGGCTGCTGCGGGCATATTTTTGCAGCGCTTGATGCCGTGCGCGATTTACAACGCGAAGCCGGCTTCAGCGCGGACGATGTGCTTGGTGTGCATGTCGGCGGCTACAAGGCGACCAAGGATGTTTGCGATCGCCCGACTGCTGCGACAGAACAGGATTGCCGTTTCTCCACGCAATTCACCGTCGCGACCATGCTGCTTTATGGCGGTGTGCGGCTGGCCGCGTTTGAACCAGAACGCCTGACTGATCCCGCCATCCGCGCGGTGATGCCGAAGGTGAGCGTGGCGCTCGATCCGGAATGCGCGGCGGCCTTCCCATCCAAGCGTTCAGCGAAGGTGGAAATCAAGCTGCGTGATGGCCGCGTGCTGAACCGCCATCAGCATACGCGCAAGGGTGATCCAGATGCGCCGCTTTCGGATGCTGATCTGTCCGATAAATTCCTGGAACTGACGGCGGATGCCATCGGCGTGCAGGAAGCCAAGGCGCTGCTGGAAGCGCTGTGGAAGGGCGCTGCACTGCCCGGTATTGTGAAGCTGCGTAGCCAAACGGCACTACGCGCGGCGGAATAAAACGACCGGGCGCGGGTTCACCCCGCGCCCGTATCGCGTCACGCATATTTGCGCTGTGCTTCGCGAACATGGCCTGAGGGCAAAGCCTCCAGCCCTGGATCGGGCGGCAATTCAACCTTGAAATGTCGGCGAAGCACATCCTGGATCAATTCATAACAACTGCCGATCCTGATGACTTCCATCGTGGTGAAATCAATCATGGTGGAAGATCGGCGATAGCGATGATATTTCTGCAAGCCGTAATCAATCACCACATCGGCGCAGCCGCGAATTTCCGGCTGCACATCCTCTGCGCGGAATTTCGTGCCGCTTCCCGTGAGATTGGCTGAGGAACCAAAAAGCGGCTGACCTTCCGCCAAGGCAAGCCGCGCCATTTCCGCTTCCAGCCCACCCACATTCATCAATATTGCCAGCGTGCCACCTTCCGTGCTGGCCGATAGCGCCGCATCACCCAACCGGCGCAGCAGAGGGTGATCCGCGCGGTAAGGCCCAATGGCGGAAATCGGCAAATCATAATCCAGCACCAGGGCGCGGATCATTTCCTTGCCGCGCGCGGGCATGTCATGCACTTCATCATGCACGGTGAGGCTGCCCAGCATGGCGTTGCGCTTATGCGCGCCACGGCCCTTGGCCAGGAAAAACCGCGTGAGTGCGGCCTCGCAGCCGCCCGTGCCAGCATAGCCGACATCGGTTGGAAAAACCGCCACACCGCCGGCCTTTACCGCATCCACCACGCGTCGTGCGTCGCCCTTGATATCAAGTACTGTCATTATTTTTTCCTATCAATCCAGATTGAGATTAAGCCCGGTGAGTACCGGTGCCCAACGGTCACGCTCGGCGCGCAAAATCGCCATGGCCTCAGCGGGTGTGCTGGTCATGACTTCAAACCCGGCGCGCGTTAGTTGTTCACGAAGTGCCGGTTCTTCCATGACGGCAATAGAAGCCGCGTTCAGCGTCGCAATCACCTCAGGCGGTGTCGCCGCCGGGGCAAAGAGCATGAAATTCAGCGCGGAAAGCACACGCGGCAGCCCAGCTTCCGCCGTTGTTGGCACATCGGGCGCAATGCTGGAACGCCTGGCCGAAAGAATTGCCAGCGGGCGGAGCGTGCCCGCCTGAAAATGCTGGCTGACCGCGCCAAGCGAAAACACGCCAAGATGCGCGTGCCCGGCCAGCACATCATTCAAGGCAGGGCCGCCGCCGCGATATTCCACCTGCAACATCTTCACACCCGCTTCGCGGGCGAAAAGCTCATACCCCAGATGATGCGGTGCGCCGAGGCTTGGATTGGCGAAGGCATAGCGATCAGGCTCGCGCTTCAACAAAGCGATGAATTCCTGCAAATCATTGGCCGGCAGGCGGGGATTGATGGCAAGCACCAGCGCGGTCGCGGCGATATTGGAAACAGCCACGAAATCGCGGAACAGATCATAGGGCAGGCGGCGATAGAGCAGCGGAAAATACGCGATATTGTCGGCATTCATGACAAGGGTATAGCCATCTGGCGCAGCGCGCGCGGCGGCTTCCATGCCAATGGTGGTGGCCGCCCCGCCGCGATTTTCGATCACTACTGCCTGGCCAAGCCGGGCGCGCATCCGTTCGGCAAAGGGCCGCGCCAGCGTATCGGTCGCACCGCCTGGCGGATAAGGAATAATGAGGCGGATCGGGCGGCTGGGCCAGGCTTGCGGTTGCGCCAGGGCAGGCGCCGCAACAAGCCCGCCCATGGCCGCCAATAACGCGCGACGCTGCATCACCGCTTCTCCTTCCCTAAGCTTTGGTTTGCGCCATATGCGTGCGAACCAATCTTCTTGCGGGTAAGGAAAGGGCAAAGCCAGCGTCAGGGCAAGGGCCTATCCCGCCAGCACATAGCCATAGGCCTTGTTGCTGCGATTGCCGCCAGCGGCAGCGTATTGCGCTTTCACGCGCGCCACGCCATCACCATCAAGCCCCGCACGGCGCTGATCATAACGATACATTTTCGCTGAATTGCCGCCGAAAATCGCAGTCTTCACCGGCCCATCGGCAGCACCAAGCGGCGCGAAACCATGGCGGCGCTGCATATCCTCAGGAATTTCCAACCGCCGCAGCGCCTCAATCTGCCACTGTGGCGAACCCGTCCAGATCGCATCCGTGCCCCAGACCACGTGATCCGCGCCCAGGCCGCGAATGAGTGTACCCATCAGCGCGGCGCAAAGCCCGGGTTCAATCACCGTTGTCTGCGCGAAGATTTGGCCAAGATCACCATAGACATTCGTGACACCATATTTCGCCGGAATTTCTGACAGATCCGTGGTCCAATCCACGCGGCCCGTGCGCGCGAATTGCTCCACGCCCATGCCAGCACCGCCACCACCCGTCCAGCGATAGGCGGAATGGTAGATAACAAAATTGATCTGCGGCCAATCCTTCGCCGCCTTTCCAACATCATCCACGCCGGCAAAGGGCAGCAGATGCGGAAATTGCTGCGTCACTTGCTGCGGGAAAAGCCCCTTATGCACGCAGACTGTATTGATGCCAGCCTTCAGCAGCCGTTCATAGAAAGGATAAAGCAGCTTTTCATCATCCATCCGCCATGGGTGGATGGCCAGATGCTTGTTGGTATTGTCGCCAATCGTATAGCCCTTGAAGCTATCGGGCTTGAGCTGTTCGATGGCACGCTCCACCTCATCCATCCAGCCTGGCCGACCGGGCGTGAAAATGGCGTGCGACAAAACGCGTTTGGTGCCGGCAGCGTCATTCACGCGCTTGCGAGCATCGAACTTCATGTCATTGGTCAGGAACCAGTCAATCGGTTCTTCAGAAGGCGCGCCGCTGATCAGCGCCACCTTGGTATCCGAATCAAGAAACACTTCCTTGAACCAGCTTGCTTCCATCAAATCCTGAATGGTTTGTTCCTTGCCGACCAAATCAGGATTCCACCCTGCCCGCCCCACTGCGCGGCGTGCATTCACAAAGGTCATGATGCGTGTATCAGGGCGCAGGAAATGCGTATGCACATCCATGATGAATTGGTCCTTCAGCGCTGCAGCACGCGCTGCCGCTGCATCCGGCTGCTGCGCCTCTGCACGGCTTACCGCATAAAGCGGGCCATGGACTTCATTCATGGCAAGGAAGGCAGCCGCCATACCGGATGCGGTTTGCAAAAAGCGCCGCCGCCCCAGGCCTTGCTTGGCACCGATTTCATCCGCCATTTCCTTGATGCGCGCTTCAACCGCCTTTTGTTTTTCGGTCTGCGGCATCGGCCAGAATTCATCTGATGAAACCACCTGCGTCGGTATGGGAGAGGGGAACATCACCTCATCCGCCGGCTGCAATTGGTTCAGATCATCATCTGTCAGAAACCCGCCCATATCCCGTCTCCTGCACTTGGGGAGGCATTAGTCTTCGCCAGTCTGACCCTGATGGCAAGAAAATTCGCGGCGCCAAAAAAGCGCCATCGCGCAACAAAACCTGCTTGCCTTCTACCGGTGCGCGACACTATTGAATGCGAAAGATTCTCAGAGGAGGAAACGATGATCTCTCGTCGCCAATTGGCCCTGCTTGCTGCCCCTGCGCTGCTGCCCGCCGTCGCGCGTGCTCAGGATGCCTGGCCAAGCCGCCCTGTCACGCTGGTGGTGCCTTGGGCTGCGGGCGGGTCCACCGATGCGGTAGCGCGCATTCTGGCGCAGAAGCTTTCCACCGATACAGGCCGCAGCTTCGTGGTGGATAACCGCACCGGCGCCAATGGCACGATCGGCTTCAATAGCGTCGCGCGCGCACGGCCTGATGGCTATACCATGCTGGTCAGCACCGTCAGCACCTATGCCATGGCGCCGCATCTGATGCCGCTGCCCTATGACAATGAAAAGGATTTCATCGGCATTGGGCTGATTGCTTCCATGCCGATCATTATGGTGGTCAATCCAAGCTTCCCCGCGCGCACGCTTGCGGAATATGTGGAAATCGCGCGCCGGCCGAACAGCAACCTGACCTATGCCAATTCCGGTACCGGGTCTTCCACGCATCTCGCGACCGAGCTGTTCTTGCAGGAAGCGCGGCTCACCATCCAGGATGTTGGCTATCGCGGCGGCGCGCCGGCGGTGCAGGCGGTGCTTGCCAATGAAACACCGATGGTTTTCCAGGCTGCGTCAGGCATTTTGCCGCATATCCGTTCTGGCTCGCTGCGCGCTTTGGCGGTGGCCACCAAGGAAAGAAGCCCGCTGACGCCCGAAATCCCTACCTTCGCCGAACAAGGCTTCCCAGGCGTGGAGGTGGTGGAGCACATCGCCCTGCAAGCACCAGCCGGCATGCCCGCCGATATCCAGGCGCGCATGCACGCACTCACCAAAGCCGCGATGGAAGCGCCCGATACGCGCGAACGCCTGAGCGCGCTTGCCGTGGTGCCAACCGTCGGCAGTACTGCGGAATGGCCGGCTTATTTCGCAGCAGAAAACGCGAAGTGGCGCAACATGATCCAGGCGCGCAACATCAAGCTGCAATAGGACCGGATCAGGCCGAGGCCGGCTTGCCAATGCCAGCCGTGCCCGGCCGCCCATAAAGATGCAGCGCGCGCCGTTCAAACGCGCGCACCATCAACCGCACCGCTTCATTGAACACCACGCCAATCGCAACTTGCAGGATTCGGCTGCGGAATTCGAAATCCACAAAGAAATCTACTTCCGTCCCGCCGGCCACCGGCGTGAAGCGCCAGTGATTGTTCAAATAGCGGAAGGGGCCGTTTTCATAGGTCACGTGAATATGGTCAGGCTTGTTCAAGCCCACGCGTGATCTGAAGGTTTCGCGAAACATGCGAAAGCCAATCGTCAAATCCGCCACCAGCAATTGTTCATCCCGGCTGAGCACCCGCGCGCCGACACACCAGGGCAGGAATTCCGGATAGCGCGCCACATCCGCCACCATGTCGAAAAGCTGCTCCTGCGAATAACGGAGCACTTTTTTTTCCGCATGTGTTGGCATATCAGCCTTGCGCGGCCAGCTGCGCGTTGCGCGCGGCACTGAGCGCTGCGAAGTCTCGATCCGCGTGATAGGAAGAACGGGTCAAAGGTGTGGCTGATACCAACAGAAAACCCTTGCCGCGCGCGGCCTTGGCGTAATCCTCAAACTCGTCGGGCGTCACAAACCGATCAACGGCGGCATGCTTCACCGAGGGCTGCAGGTATTGGCCGATGGTCAGGAAATCCACCTCGGCAGACCGCAGATCATCCATCACTTGCAGCACCTCAATGCGCTTTTCGCCAAGCCCGACCATGATGCCGGATTTGGTAAAGATGGAAGGATCAAGCTGCTTCACACGATCCAGCAACCGCAGAGAATGATAATACCGCGCCCCTGGCCGAATGCTGGGATAAAGCGCCGGCACCGTTTCCAGATTATGGTTGAACACGTCCGGCCGCGCCGCCACCACCACTTCCAAAGCGCCATCCTTGCGCAGGAAATCAGGCGTCAGCACTTCAATCGTCGTACCAGGGGCGGCCGCGCGAATGGCGCGAATGGTTTCGGCGAAATGCGCCGCACCACCATCTGCCAGATCATCACGATCCACGCTGGTAATCACCACATGGCGCAACCCAAGGGTTGCCACGGCTTCCGCCACGCGGCGCGGTTCATCCGTATCCAGGGGCTTTGGAATGCCGGTCGCGACATTGCAGAAGGAACAGGCGCGGGTGCAGGTCTCACCCATGATCATCATGGTGGCGTGGCGCTGAGACCAGCATTCGCCGATATTCGGGCAGGCCGCTTCTTCGCATACCGTGACCAGTTTCTTTTCCCGCATTAGGGCGCGGGTTTCCAGATAAACCGGATGCGTCGGCGCCTTTACCCGGATCCAGGCGGGTTTGCGCTGGATGGGGTTGTCCGGGCGATGCGCCTTTTCCGGATGCCTTTCGGCACCCGTCTTGGCGGCGCGATGGTCAATTTCAATGCGAGTCGGAGCCATAATGCGCCTAGATGTGGATCACCCGGCCGTAAGCATCAAGCACGCTTTCATGCATGGCCTCCGAAACCGTGGGATGCGGGAAGACGGTGTGCATCAATTCAACCTCGGTTGTCTCCAAAGTGCGGGCGATGCCGTAGCCTTGGATCATTTCCGTGACCTCCGGCCCCACCATATGGGCGCCGAGCAAAGCGCCCGTCTTGGCGTCAAACACCGTCTTCACGAAGCCTTCCGGCTCACCCATCGCAATCGCCTTGCCATTACCGATGAAGGGGAAGCGTCCAACCTTCACCTCATGCCCGCGGGCCTTGGCCGCGGCTTCTGTCAGCCCAACCGAGGCCACTTGCGGCCGGCAATAGGTGCAGCCCGGAATATTCAGCGTATCCATGGCATGCGGATGCAGCCCGGCAATGGCTTCAACGCAAATGATCCCCTCATGCGATGCCTTATGCGCCAACCAGGGCGGGCCAGTCAGGTCGCCAATGGCGTAAATGCCGGGCTCCGCAGTACGACCAAAAGCATCGGTCAGGATATGGGTGCGGTCCACCTGAATCTTCGTACCCTCAAGCCCAAGGTCTTCGACATTGCCGACAATGCCAACGGCGCTGATCAGCCGATCCGCCTTGATCTCGGTTACCTTGCCGCCGGCTTCCACAATCGCGGCAATCGCGTCGCCTTCCTTGCGCACGCCTTGCAGCTTGGCACCCACCAGCACCTTCATGCCCTGTTTTTCAAATGCCTTATGCACAAAGGCAGAAACCTCCGCGTCCTCGACCGGCAGAATGCGATCCATCGCTTCAATGAGCGTCACTTCGGACCCCATATTGCGATAGAAGGACGCGAATTCAGACCCGATGGCACCGGACCCGATCACAATCAGCCGCTTCGGCAAAGCAGGTGCTGTCATGGCTTCGCGGTAGGACCAAATCAGCTTGCCATCGGGTTCAATCCCCGGCAGCACACGCGCCCGCGCGCCAGTCGCCAAAATAATGTGCTTGGCGACCAGCTCCGCGACCGGCTTGCCATCCTTGCTCACCGCAACCTTGCCGGCGCCCGCAAGCTTGGCGTGCCCATCAAACACCGTGACCTTGTTCTTGCGTAGCAAATGCTTGACGCCGCCCGAAAGCTGCCCCGCCACGCTGCGCGACCGCTTCACCACTTTCGCAAAATCAAAACGGATATTGTCAGCGGCGAAGCCATAAGCATCCAGGCTATGCAGCAAATGATTGATCTCGGAAGCGCGCAGCAGTGCTTTGGTTGGGATGCAGCCCCAATTTAGGCAAATGCCGCCAAGGTTTTCGCGCTCCACCAGCGCGACCTTCATCTTCAATTGGCTCGCGCGAATGGCCGCGACATAGCCGCCAGGCCCACCGCCCACCACCACCAGGTCAAATGCCTCAGCCATGTCTCAGGCTCCTTCCTCTATTCGGCTAGGCGATCGAGCGCCGCGCCGTCAACGCGTTGCATGGTCCATTGATCAAGCCCGCGCGCACCCATAGCGCGATAGGCACCAATGGCGGGCTCATTCCAATCCAGCACATTCCATTCCAGGCGAGAGCCGCCTTCCGCCTTCACCTGTTGCGCCAGCCGCTTGAAGATGGCGCGCGCGATGCCACGGCCGCGATAGGCGGGCTCCACAAAAATATCTTCCACCCAAATGCCGTGACGCGCGGTGAAGGTGGAAAAGGTGCGGTACCAAACACACAGCCCAACAGGCTTGCCATCCGCTTCCGCAATAATAGCAGCAGCGCGCGGTGTTTCGCCAAAAAGAGCTGCGGCGAAGTCGGCCTCGGTTCCCTTCGCCTCATGCAGCAGCTTTTCGTATTCGGCCAAGGCGCGCACGAAATGCACCACCACCGGCACATCGGCCGGCGTGGCATCACGCAGCGTGAAGGCAGTAGCCATCAAAGCAACAAGCTCAGTGGATCCTCAATATTGCGCTTCAGCGCTTGCAGGAATTCCGCCGCCAAAGCGCCATCAATCACGCGATGATCCACGGAAAGTGTCAGCGTCATCACGGTTGCAATGGCCAGCGCG
>CAMCEP010000096.1 GCA_945873675.1 Asaia bogorensis | reverse complement strand
CCCGTTGCTAGAATGCCGATGCGCGGGCGCCGATGCACGGTAAGCCAGGGGTTATTGCTGGCTGCCGCAAGGCCGATATCGCGCGCCGTCAGGCGCCGGCCCTGCGCCAAAAGTGTTTCACCTTCAGCGAAATCCAGGCCGCGCTTTCTCACCCAGCGCCCCGCTGTGACGCTTTCCTTGACCACAACAGCGCCATCAGCGGCTTCGGCATCTTCCTGCAACAGGATCGAATCGGCGCCTTCGGGGACAAAGCCGCCGGTGAAAATCCGCACGGCCTGACCTGGGCCGACTGACCCGACAAAAGGATGCCCCGCAGGCGCTGCACCAATCACGGCAAGCCTTGCGCCCAAAACGCCATCCGCGGCGCGCAAAGCATAGCCATCCATGGCAGAAACAGCGGCGGGCGGCTGCGTGAGCCGCGCGAGCACGGGCCGCGCCAGCACGCGCCCCGCCGCTTCGGGCAGGGCCAAGGTTTCAGCCGCAGTCGGGCTCAGTGCCGCCAGGATGCGCGCGCGCGCATCCTCAACCGGCAGCAAGCCGCCCTTCTCAGCCACCGATGAACTCGCCCGATTTGCCGCCGGCCTTATGCACCAGGCGGATATCTTCAATCCGCATGCCGCGATCAGCGGCCTTCACCATGTCATAGACCGTCAGTGCTGCGATGCTGACGGCGGTGAGCGCTTCCATCTCTACCCCCGTCTTGCCGGTCAGGCTGACGGTAGCTTCTATGATAATGGCGTCATCGCCTTCCGGTTCCAGATCAACCGCAACTTTTGAGATCATCAGCGGATGGCACAGCGGGATCAGATCCGAAGTGCGCTTGGCGGCCATGATGCCGGCCAGCCGCGCCACACCCAGCACATCTCCCTTGCCGGCGCGGCCTTCGCGAATAAGGGCCAGCGTTTCCGGCGCCATCACAATGCGCCCGCGTGCGGTGGCCGTGCGCGCTGTCTCGGCCTTGGGCGAGACATCCACCATGGCCGCCCGGCCGGCAGCGTCAAAATGCGTGAGGCGCTGTTCGGTCAGGACACGTCCACCAATTGGCGCGCGGCGGCGGCGACATCGGCCTGGCGCATCAGATGCTCACCCACCAGGATGCAGCGCGCCCCGGCAGCGGCCATGCGGCGTACATCATCGGGGGTGCGAATGCCGCTTTCCGCAACCGGCAGGCGATCCGCCGGTACCAGCGGTACCAGCGCTTCGCTCGTCGCCAAATCTGTCTTCAGCGTGCGCAGATCGCGATTATTGATGCCGATCAGGCGGGTTTCCAGGCCAAGGGCGCGGTCCAATTCGCGCTGGTCATGCACTTCCGCCAGCACCGCCATATCAAGCGACCGGGCTATGGCTTCCAATTCGCTGGCTTGCTGATCTGTCAGTGCCGCCATGATCAGCAGAATGCAATCGGCGCCCATGGCGCGGGCTTCAAATACCTGCCAGGGGTGGATCATGAAGTCCTTCCGCAGCACCGGCAGCGCACAGGCGGCGCGCGCGGCTTCCAGATGCTCAACCGCGCCTTGGAACCAGGGCGCATCGGTCAGCACGGAAAGGCAGGCGGCGCCACCCGTTTCATAAGCGCGGGCCAGGGCTGCCGGTTCAAACGGATCGCGGATCAATCCGCCCGAAGGGGAGGCGCGCTTGATTTCAGCAATCAGCCCGGTGCGGCCTTCGCCAATGCGTTCACAGAGCGCGCCGACGAAATCCCGCAAAGGCGGCGCGCTGGCAGCGCGGCGTTCAATTTCCGCCTGCGGCGTGATTTCCATCCGCTCGGCCACTTCGCGCGCCTTATCGGCCAGGATACGGGCAAGGGTGTCAGGGACCGATGCGGCATCGGCCGAGGGCACCGAGATATGGGGTGCATTCATCCAGGGGGGTCCTTGGGGGGGCATAACGCCCGGAGGCGGGCCAATACTCCAAAGGCGGCCCCTTCGTCTATGGCCTTGGCAGCCAAAGCCACCCCGGCCTTCAGGTCAGCGGCCTTACCGGCCACTATCAGTGACGCGGCAGCGTTGAGCAGCACAACATCGCGATAGGCGCCAGGCGCCCCATGCAGCAGCGATTCCAAGGCGGTGGCGTTTTCCGCCGGGTCCCCGCCCTTGAGCGCCGAGGCCGGGGCACGGCTGAGGCCGGCATCTTCCGGGGTCACGGTGAATTCCCGAATGGCGCCATCTTCCAGCGCCACCACCTGGCTTTCGCCGGCAAGCGTCAGTTCATCCAGCCCCTGCCCATGCACTAGCCAGGCGCGTTCCGTCCCGAGTCGGGCGAGTGTCTCCGCCATGGGGCGCAGCCATTGGGGCGAAAAGGCGCCGGTCATTTGCCGCTTGACGCGGGCGGGATTGGCCAGCGGCCCCAGCAGATTGAAAATGGTGCGCGTGCCCAATTCCATGCGCGGGCCGGCGGCATGGCGCATGGAAGCGTGATGCCGCGGCGCCATCAGAAACACCATCCCCGCTTCGCGCAGTACTTCGGGCAGCCTTTCCATTGGCACATCAAGCGAAATGCCAAGGGCGGAGATGGCATCCGCCGCACCGGAACGTGAGGAGAGCGCGCGATTCCCATGTTTTGCCACCGGCACGCCGCAACCGGCCACGACCATGGCCGTGGTGGTGGAAATATTCAGCGTGCCCGCTGCATCGCCCCCGGTGCCGACAATATCCATCACCCCCAGTGGCGCTTCAATCGCGACCATGCGCGCGCGCATGGCACGCACCGCACCGGTCATCTCGGCCACCGTTTCGCCGCGCACGCGCATCGCCATCAGCATGCCGGCGATCTGCGCTGGTGTCGCTTCGCCTGCCATGATGATGCCGAAGGCTTCTTCGGCTTCGGCCTCCGTCAGGCGCACGCCATCGGCGAGTCGCGCCAGGATTGGTTTCAGCGACATGGCCTCAAGCCGGGACGGCGGCGCCTTGGGTGGCGCCGGCAAGCTTCAGGAAATTGCGCAAGATATCGTGGCCATGGGCGGAAGCGATGCTTTCCGGGTGGAATTGCACCCCCCAAACCGGCAATTCGCGATGTGCCAAGCCCATGATCAAGCCATCTTCCGTCCAGGCGGTGGGGCGGAGGCATTCGGGCAGGGTGTCACGTTCCACGATCAGCGAATGATAGCGCGTGGCGGCGAAAGGCGATGGCAGGCCGGCAAAGATATCCGTCCCCCCATGATGCACATCCCAGACCTTGCCATGCACGGGTTCCGGCGCGCGGATCACGCGCCCGCCAAAGGCCTGACCAATCGCCTGATGGCCCAAACACACGCCCAAAAGCGGCAGCTTCACCTCGGCGGCGAGTGAGATAAGCGGCAGGCAAATGCCGGCCTCATTCGGTGTGCAGGGGCCGGGGGAGAGCACCACGGCTTCGGGCTTCATCGCCAGTACCCCTTGCGGGTCTATGGCGTCGTTTCGCCTGACCTCCACCTGCGCGCCAAGATCGCCCAGGAAGTGGAAAAGGTTGAAGGTGAAACTGTCATAATTGTCGATCAGCAGGATCATGGCACTGATCCTTGGGCCGAAGGGGCGGAAGAATCAAGCGGGAAGCATCGGCGTCTTCGTTGGGCCTTTACCTGCTCGCCGCCATTTCATGTTATAAGCGACCAATGTTGCCTGATTTCCACGCTACCGCCGCTGCCCTGGGCGCCCTGCCGCGCGAGCGGGTTCATGGGCGCGTCAATGCCATCACCGGGCTGACGATTACGTTGGAAGGCTTCGGCCCGCTTGCCGCGATTGGGGACCGGGTCGCGATCACCGCGCCCACTGGCGCGCCGGTCATGGCGGAAATCGCGGGCTTTCGGGATGGCAAGGCGCAGGCCATTGCGCTTGGGCCGCTCACTGGCCTTACGTCTGGCATGCGCGCCACGCTGGCGCCGCGCCCGGCACTGCCGGTTTCCGATTCCTGGCTTGGGCGCGTGCTGGACCCGATGGGAAGGCCCTTGGATGGCGGACCCATGCCGGCACCAGGTGCCATTCAACGCCCAACCCATGCGCCGGCGCCGGCGGCGGGGCAGCGCGCGCGGCTTGGGGTGCGCCTGCCTTTGGGCGTGCGGGTGCTTGATCTGTTCACGCCAGTCAGGCGCGGGCAAAGGCTTGGGCTTTTCGCGGCTTCCGGCGTGGGCAAATCCACCCTCATGGCCATGCTGGCGGGCGGGTTGGCGGCCGATGTCATTGTCTTTGCGCTGGTGGGCGAACGCGGCCGCGAATTACGCGAATTCATCGAAGATGATCTAGGGCCTGAAGGCCTTGCGCGCAGCGTTGTGGTCTGCGCCACATCGGATAGTGCCGCACCGCTCAGGCGCGAAGCCGCCTATGCCGCCATGACGGTCGCTGAACATTTCCGTGATCAGGGTCGGCAGGTACTGCTGCTGATGGATAGCGTGACGCGTTTTGCCTTGGCGCTGCGCGAAATTGGGCTGGCGGTAGGGGAGCCTCCGGCCACGCGTGGCTATCCGCCTTCGGTCTTCACTGAATTGCCGCGGCTTTTGGAACGTGCCGGGCCGGGGCCGGATGATTCTCCAGGGGCGATTACCGCGCTGTTCACCGTGCTGGTGGAAGGCGATGACCATGATGAACCCGTGGCCGATGCGGTGCGCGGCATTCTGGATGGGCATGTGGTTTTGGACCGCGCCATTGCGGAAGCCGGGCGCTACCCGCCGGTGGATGTGCTGCGCTCCGTATCGCGCAGCATGCCGGGGGTTTTGGAAGAAGATGAATGGCAATTGGTGGTGGAGGCAAAGCGCCTTCTGTCCACCTATGGCGAGATCAAGGATCTGGTGCGCCTTGGCGCCTATCGCGCCGGGCATGATCCTGAAGCGGATGCAGCGGTGAAGCTGGCGCCGCGGATTGAGGCGGTGCTGCGCCAACGCAAGGGCGAGATTTCGCCAGTTGAGCAATCCTTCGCGGCCCTGGCTGAGGCGATAGACGGGGCTTGAGGCTGCTGGTCTCCCTCGACGGGTTGGGGTGATTATGCCAAACGCCTGCCTTGGGTGGCGGGGGGCGTCTTGTGACTGGGAACCATTTCTACCGGCTGGAATTGGCTTTGCGCCGCGCCCTGCCTGAGGGCGCGAAGAAGTATTGGCGGCTTGGGCGGCTTGCAATGCAGCCGGCGCCGCCCCCAGCGCCGCAGATACCACAGGCGCAGCTTGAAGGCTGCCAATTGCTCACCAACCGCATTGAAATGCTGCGCCGGATCCCGCAGGGCGGCGTGGTTGCGGAAGTGGGGACTTATCAAGGCGGTTTTGCCCGCGCCATCCTGGACATCATGGCGCCGGAAAAGCTGCATCTGGCCGATATCACCTTCAGCCTGTGCCGCGCCGATGTGCTGGCGGACCCGCGCGTTGAACAGCATGAGGGCTTGTCGGTTCCCTTCCTGCAATCCAGTGCTGATGCCAGTTTCGACATGATCTACGTGGATGCTGATCACGGCTATCAGGCGGTGCGCGCCGATGCTGCGGCTGCCGCGCCCAAGGTGAAGCCGGGCGGCTATCTGATTTTCAATGATTTCGCACGCATCATCCGCCCTGGCTTTGGCGTGCTTGGCGTGCATCAGGCGGTGTGCGAATTCGCCGCCGCCAGCGGCTGGCCGGTGGCGTTTTTCTGCCTGGAAGGTGAGGCGCTGTACGATATCGCGCTGCGTCGGCCCGCATAGAATACGCCACTATTTCTCGCAGCGAATGAAAACTGTGCTCGGGTGGGCACGTTCCCCCACCTCGGCCGCGCTTAACTCCGTGGGCGCGCTTTCGCGTAGCGTTGGTTCCACGCCTGCGCGGCGGAGGAAGCCCAAAGCTTCCGTGCCCTTCACGGCGAAATTCACATTTTGCGGAATATCGCCGGTGCGCTGCGCGATGCGCTGCGCATTCAGCTTTGAAACAATCACGCCCATCACATTGCCCTGACGGTCAAGCAAAGGCCCGCCAGAATTGCCCTGCTGCACGGGTGCGCTGATCTGGAAATGCTGTTCATTATTGGCAAGACCCGCGAGAGCGCTGACCTCCCCCGTGGTCAGGGTTGGCCCCGCCGCAAGCAGCCCAGCTAGCGGGAAGCCATAGGTGACAACACTCTCACCCCGCCGCACTGGATTGGCACGAAAGGCCAGAATTGGGCCGGGATCATTCGGCACGGCAAGCAGCGCCAAATCGCGCTGCACATCAACGCGCGCCGGCATGGTGGCGGGCAGGGTGCGGCCATTGGCGGTGCGGACGGTAATCGCATTGCAGCCATCAATCACGTGATGGTTGGTCAGTACCCGGTCGCGCGCCACGACAAAGCCCGTGCCGGTGGAAGCGCGCCCGCGGCCTGTTGCTGGCGGCGGTGCGCCGGGGGTGGGGGTAGGCGCGGGTGCCGCGGCACCAGGCGGGCGAGGGAGGGGCGTTTGCATCGCCACGATTTTTTCGGCGCAAACATCATGGCCGCGATTGATGATCTCCCGCCCATCGCTGAGCACCATGCGAAGGTCAAAGCGGCAACCCGAATTTTGTGCCGGGCGAAGCCTCAACTCAGCGCCAGGCTGAAGCGGTCCGCGCGTCAGCAGATTGGCCCCCCAATCCTGCCGCCCCGTTTGGACCGCGAAAAAGGAATGCGCCGAGAGTTCCGTCTGGTTCAAAATGCGCACTGGCTCCGTCTGCGCGAGCGCTGGGAGGCTGGGCAGGATCAAAAGCGAAAGGGCAAGGAATAGGGCGCGCATGGATTGGTTTTATCTCGGCATCCCTGACGCTTTCGTCAATCGCCTAAGGCTTGACCTTCCCATAATAGGAAGCGCCAGATGCACGATAACATGCCCGATGGCTCCGCAACCCTACCGCGCCTTTCCCTGCCCGTTGAAGGCATGACCTGCGCCGCCTGCGCTGGGCGGGTGGAACGCGCGCTCCGTAAGGTGCCGGGCGTGGTCGAGGTTCAGGTGAACCCCGCCACTGATCGCGCTGAGGTTTTGGGTGGCATCGGCGTGATCGCCTTGAAAAAGGCGGTTGAAGCTGCCGGCTACGGCGTGACCGAGGCGCGCTTTGACCTTGCCATTGGTGGCATGAGTTGCGCGGCCTGCGCGGGCAGGGTGGAGGCAGCTTTGCGCGCAGTGCCTGGGGTGCTGGAAGCCAGCGTCAACCCGGCTTCAGAACAGGCGCATGTCAGGGCCATTGCTGGGGTCTCGGAAGCGGCTTTGCGCGCGGCGGTGGAAGCCGCTGGGTATGAATTGCGCGGCAGCACGACAGACGCAGGGGAAGAAGCCGCCGCCCGGGCGCTCGCGCGTGAACGGCGCGATGTGGTGCTGGCGGGGCTTTTCTCGGCGCCCTTTCTGATCGGCATGATCGGTATGGGTTTCGGGCAGGATTGGATGCCAAGCGGCTGGGTGCAATTTGGCCTGGCGAGTTTTGTGGAGTTTTGGTTGGGTGCGCGGTTCTGGCGCGCGGGCTTCGCGGCGGTTCGTGCCGGCACTGGCAATATGGATGTGCTGGTGGCCCTTGGCACCGGCGCTGCCTGGGCGCTTTCCACCTGGCTTTTGCTGACCGCGCCGGCGCATCACGGCACGCCGCATCTTTATTTCGAAGCTGCAGCGGTGGTGATTTTCTTTGTCTTGCTCGGCAAATATTTGGAAGCCCGCGCCAAGCGCGCCACCGGGGCCGCGATCCGCGCCTTGCTGGACCTCAGCCCGCGTCGGGCGCGGCGGTTGGAAGCGGGCGAGGAACGCGATGTGCCAGCTGCCTTGCTTACCATTGGTGATCTTGTGGTGGTGCGCCCGGGCGAGCGCATTCCCGTGGATGGGTTGGTGCGTGAAGGCCGGTCCGGCGTTGATGAAAGCGCGCTGACCGGCGAGAGCCGCGCAGTGGAAAAGGAAGAAGGCACAAAAGTTTCAACCGGCACCATGGCTTTGGATGGGCGGCTCGTGATCGAGGCGCAAGCGGTGGGTGGTGACACCACGCTTGCCCGAGTGGCGCAGTTGGTGGCAGCGGCGCAGGCGTCTCGAGCGCCGGTGCAAAAGCTGGTGGACCGCGTGAGCGCGGTGTTCGTGCCCGTGGTGCTGGGCGTGGCGCTGACGACATTGGCGGGCTGGCTGCTGGCTGGCGTGGGTTTCGAAGCCGCGCTGATCCATGCCGTTTCCGTGCTGGTGATTGCCTGCCCCTGCGCGCTTGGGCTTGCGACGCCCGCGGCCATCATGGCGGGCACCGGGGCGGCTGCGCGGGCCGGTATTTTGCTGCGTGATGCGGATGCGATTGAACGTGCCGGGCGCATCACTTTGGTTGCTTTCGACAAGACCGGCACATTGACGGAGGGCAAGCCGCGCCTGGCTGCCTTGCATCCCGCATCCGGCTTTGCGCGCGAAGAAGCCTTGAGTATTGCCGCCGCGCTGCAAGCGGGTAGTGAACATCCCTTGGCGCAGGCGGTGCTGCACGAAGCCGGCGCCGTGCCGCCCGCTGAGGATTTTCGTGCCCTGCCTGGGCGCGGCGTGGAAGGTGTGGTTGGCGGGCGGCGCTATGCGCTCGGCAGTTCCAGATTATTGCAGGAAGCGGGCGGGGGCCGCGGTGCCCTGGCCGATGCCGCAGCCGCAGGTGAAGCGGCGGGGCAAAGTCTATCTTGGCTGATCGAAGGCAACGAAGCCCGCGCGCTATTCCTGTTTGAAGATGCGCCGCGCGCGGGCGCCGCCGCCGCCGTGGCCGGGCTTGCCGCGCTTGGCTTGAAGCCCGCCATGATCAGCGGGGATCAGCGCGCGGCTGCCCTTGCCGTCGCCACGCCGCTGGGCATTACCGATGTGGCTGCCGAGGTTTTGCCCGATGGCAAGGCAGCGCGCATCGCCGCCTGGCAGGAAGCGGGGGAAGCTGTCGCGATGGTTGGTGATGGCGTCAATGACGCGCCGGCACTCGCCAAGGCTGATCTTGGTATTGCGATGGGTACGGGGACGGATATCGCCATTCAATCGGCAGGCATCACCTTATTGCGCGGCGATCCTGCGCTGGTGCCGGCGGCTTTGGAGATTACCCGCCTGACCTTGCGCAAGATCAGGCAGAATCTGTTCTGGGCCTTTGGCTATAATCTGCTCGGCGTGCCGCTTGCGGCGCTTGGCTTGCTGTCTCCGCCGATTGCCGGCGCGGCGATGGCGGCTTCCAGCGTGAGTGTGCTGACCAATGCGCTGCTGCTTTCGCGCTGGCGGCCCCGGCCATGAATATCGGTAAAGCTGCCCGGGCATCTGGCATTTCGGCCAAGATGATCCGCCATTATGAGGCGATCGGGCTGATCTCCGCCGGGCGCGGCGCCAATCACTACCGCGTCTATGCCCAAGCAGATGTCGCGGAGCTGCGCTTCATTCGCCATGCGCGTGATCTTGGCTTTCCTTTGCCGGATGTGAAGCGTCTGCTGGATTTATGGCGCAATCGCGC
>CAMCEP010000095.1 GCA_945873675.1 Asaia bogorensis | reverse complement strand
AGTACCGCCGCTTCCTGGATGGATTTGCCGTGCAATTCGCGCTGTTCCTTGGCGAATTCGATGATCAGAATGCCGTTCTTGGCGGCAAGTGCGATCAGCACCACAATCCCGACCTGCGCATAAAGATCAAGCGAAAGCCCGGCCGCGCTAATGGAAGCAATCGCCCCCAGCACCCCAACCGCAACCGAAAGCAGCACAGGCACCGGGATGGTCCAGCTTTCATAAAGTGCGACCAGGAACAGAAAGGCGAATAGCACCGCGAGGCCCAGGATCATCCCGGTTTGACCGGATGCCGCTTTTTCCTGAAAGGCCGTGCCGGTCCATTCATAAGAATAGCCTTGCGGCAAGGTTGTGGCGCTGATGCGTTCCATGGCGGCAAGACTATCGCCACTGCTGCGCCCCGCAGCGGGTTCGCCATTCACCGTCAGGCTGCGCACATTATTGTAGCGCACAATGCTTTGCGGGCCGAAATCAACGCGAATATCGGCAAGGGCCCGGATCGGCACCATATCGCCATTGCGATTGCGCACATGCACCCGGAAAATATCCTCAACCGAGGCACGATCCCCGGCCTCTGCCTGCAGGCTTACTTTCCAGCCGCGGCCAAACAGGTTGAAGTCATTGACGTAAGACCCGCCCATGGCGCTTTGCAGCGCGGCGAAGACATCGCTGATGGAAACGCCAAGTACCTGCGCGCGATCCCGGTCCAATTCCAGAAATACGGAAGGCGCATTGGCCGAGAAGGTGGAATAGACGCGGCTGAGCGCCGGGTCCTGATTGGCTGCAATCACCAAGCCACGCATGGCGGCTGCCATTTCCGCCACCGGCCGGCCTTCCAGATTTTGCAATTGATATTGGAAGCCGCCGCCGGTCCCAAGGCCGATAATGGGTGGCAGGTTGAAGGGCACCACCAGCGCCGGCACTTGCGCGGCGCCGCGCGCCACGGCGGCGATCAGCGCCGTTACCTTAGCCTCGGGCGCCGTGCGTTCTTCAAAAGATTTCAGTGTTACAATGAAAAAGGCACTATTGGCCTGGGCCAAGCCATTCAGCATGGAATAGCCTGTCACCGTCTGCACTGCCTGAATGCCGGGCAGCGCTTGAATAATGCCTTCCACCTGCTGGCTCAATTCCCGCGTGCGATTAAGCGATGCGCCATCGGGCAATTGCATTTCAACGAAGAAGGCGCCTTGGTCTTCCTGCGGCAGGAAGCCGGTTGGGGTGCGGCTGGCCACGCCCAAAATGCCGGCGACGAAAACACCCAGCAGCACCAGGCTAATCGCCGAAAGCCGCACCAGCCGGGCAACAATCGCGCCATAGCCATCACGCACCGCGTCAATAAAGGCGGAAAGCTTGCCCATAATGCCGGTTTTGGCGCCGTGATGGGGCTTCAGCAAAATGGCGCAAAGCGCGGGTGATAGCGTCAGCGCGTTGATCGCGGAAAACAACATGCCCACACTGACGGTAACCGCGAATTGTCGGAATAATTCGCCGGAAATACCAGGGATGAACGCAAGCGGCACAAAGACCGAAAGCAGCACCATGGTAATGGCAACAATCGGCGCCGTGATCCCTTCCATGGCAAGCTTCGTGGCTTCCGGTACCGAAAGCTCCGGATGGTGTTCCATGGTGGCTTCGACATTCTCCACCACCACAATGGCGTCATCCACCACAATGCCAATCGCCAGCACCATGGCGAGCAAGGATACGGTATTGGCCGAATACCCCATGGCATTCAGTACAACAAAGGTGCTGATCAGGCTGACCGGCACAGCGATCAGCGGAATGATGGTGGCACGAATGGACCCGATGAACAGGAAGACCACAAGCACCACCAGCACAAAGGCTTCCACCAGTGTCTTGATCACCTCATGAATCGTGAGCTTGACGAAGCCTGTCGTGTCATAAGTGACTTCATAGCCAAGCCCAGCCGGGAAGCGCTGCGAAAGCTGGCGCATGGTGGTGGCAACCGAATCCGCCACACCAACCGCATTGGCACCGGGGGAGAGGAAGATCTGCACCAGAAGCGCATCACGGCCATTCAGCCGCGTTTCTATATCCTGATTCCAGGCGCCAAGTTCCAGCCGTGCGACATCACGCACCCTGAGCACACTGCCATCCTGATTGGCGCGGATGATGATGGCGCCAAATTCATCTGTATTGGTCAGGCGCCCGGTGGTGGTGATGTTGAGCTGATAGGAAGCATCACTGCTCATGGGTTGGGCGCCAATGCGCCCAAGCGGGGCCACCTGATTTTGCTTTTGAATCGCGCCAATCACATCATTTGGTGTCAGGCCCAGCGCTGTCAGCCGATCGGTCTGGAACCAGACGCGCATGGCGTAATCGCGCGTGCCGAACATTTGCGCATCACCCACGCCGGGCACGCGGCGCAGCGCATCCAGCACATTGATGGTGACGTAATTGCTGATGAAAAGCGGGTCTTGCGCGCCGCTTTCCGACCGGATGGTGATAACCTGCAACAGCGCCGAGGATTTCTTGCGCACGGTAAGGCCCAGGCGTTGCACTTCCTGCGGCAATTGCGCCAGCGCCAATTGCGCGCGGTTATTCACATTGGTGGTGTTCTGATCCGGGTCGGACCCGACCCGGAATGAGATATTGAGCGAATAGGAACCATCATTGCCGCTGGTTGACTGCATATAGATCATGCCATCAACGCCATTGATCTGGCTTTCCAGGGGCTGTGCCACGGTAGCTTCCACCACCTCGGCCGAGGCACCGGGGAAATTTGCCGTCACCTGCACCTGCGGTGGTACAATATCGGGAAATTGCGCAACCGGGATTTTCAGGAGTGATATCAACCCGGCGATCGTCGTCAGAATGGCGATCACAATCGCAAAACGCGGCCGATCGACAAAAAGCTTGGACATCATGGCGATCAGCCCCGCCTTTGGGTGGCACCAGGCATGGTACCGCTTGGCGTTGCCGGCATTGGCTGGGGCGCCACAACGGCACCCGGGCGGGCGCGCTGCGCGCCTTCGGTCACGATCAATTGCCCGACTTCAAGGCCTTCCGTCGCTATAAGCTGCCCACCAAGCCCGCGGGTGGTTTTGATGCGCTTCACCTCCACCTTGTTTTCCGCACCAACCACCAACACAAAGTTGCCCGCCTGATCTATCTGCAGCGCGGATTGCGGAATGGTGATCACCTGTTCCGGTTGGCCTTCTTCCACCACCACCGTCACGGCCTGGCCATCTACCAAAAGGCTGCGCGCGTTTGGCATCAGCGCCTGCACCAGCACGGAATCGGTTGATCTTTCCGTCTTCACATCAATGAATTCAAAGCGGCCAGTGCTGTCCAGCATGGACCCATCGGGCAGGCGAACGCTGATTTTGATCTGGTCCGATACGCCTTCGGCGCCGCTGCGACGGAAATTGAGCAATTGCCGCTGCGTGACCGGGAAAGTGACGCGCGCCGGGTCATCGCGCACAATCGTGACCAACGTGCCGCTATTCGGGCTGACGACATTGCCGGGGCTGAGCGGTGAACGCCCCACACGACCATCAAAGGGGGCGCGCATTTCGGTATAGTCGTAATTGATCTGGGCCTGCTGCAATTGTGCTTCCGCCGCCGCCACTTTGGCCTTGGATTCCGCTTCGGCGGTAATGCGGTCATCCAAAGTTGCTTGCGGAATGGCGTTGGTTTTCACCAATTCGCGCCCGCGGGCGACCTGAGTGCTAGCATTGGCCAGATCAGCCCGCGCGCTATCCACTTGCGCGCGGCGCAGCGCGACCTCGGCCGCGAAGGGTGGCTGTTCCAGGGTGAACAGCAATTGGCCAGCCTTGACCGTATCACCCTCATTGAAGTGCCGCGCCTGCAGAAAGCCTGTGACGCGGGCGACAATATCCACTTTGTCGATGGCTTCCACGCGGCCGATGAAATCAGCCCCCCGGCTGATGGCTTGGCGTTCGACGCGGGCAACAAAAACCGTCGGCGGCGGGGCGGCGGCCTGCTGGCGCGCGGGTGGGGTCTCCTCCTTGCAGCCGGGCAACAAGCTTAGGGCCAACACCACCGGGAGCATGAGGCTGGCGGCCCCTTTTGTGTCACGCAAAGCCATGATGGTTATTCTCCCTCAAACCCCGGCGGCCCAAAGGGCGCACTGTAAACCTTTGGTAAAGTCTAACACGGCTTGCGCCAGGGTGGGTAGCAGTGTGCCTAGTTTAAGCTGGCGTTTCCCAGCACCCCAATCCGCGCTACAGCACGGGCGATGACGCGCGAAGCCCATCCTCAATGTTCAAGCGGCTGATCCGCCATCCTGCAGCCCAGGCGCTGCTCGCTTGGCTTGTCGGGCTTTATCTGCGGCTGATCTGGTCCACCACGCGCTGGCAGCTTGAAGGCGCCGAACACGCGAAGGTGACGCGTGGGGAGCCGCTGATCCTCGCCTTCTGGCATGAATGCCTGCCGCTTGGTGCGCAAGGCTGGCGGCTAATGAGCGAGCAGATTCCGGCTATCGCGGGGCTTAGGGCCCAGGCGCTGATTTCCCGCCATCGCGATGGCCGCCTGATAGCCCGCGCCGTGGCGCCCTTTGCTGTGGAGGTTGTCCATGCCTCCTCCTCGAAAGGCGGGGCGGCGGGGCTACGGCAGCTTTTGCGGGTGCTGGAAGGCGGTGGGGTTGCGGTGATCACGCCTGATGGCCCGCGCGGCCCAGCACGGGAAGCGGCACCCGGGATCGCCCAGCTTGCCGCTTTGGCGGGGCAGCCAGTGCTGGCCTGCGGGGCGGCATCGTCGCGCATGCGCCGGGCGCGTTCCTGGGACCGTATGCGCTTTCCGCTGCCCTTTGCCCGTGCCGTGGTGGTAATCGAAGCGCCCATCACCGTGCCGCGCGATGACCCAGCCAGCGCCTTGCCGGCCATCACCGCAGCGCTCAACCGCGCAACGGAACGCGCGGATCAGGCAGTGGCGCAATGACGCCGCCCAGCCTTTCAGCGCGCATTTTGGCCGGGGCTTGGGTGCTGATTGCCAGCCTGCTCGCGCCGCTTTTGCCGTTTTACCTGCGCCGCCGTGTCGCCAAGGGCAAGGAAATCGCCGAGCGTCTGGCCGAACGCGAGGGGCATGGCGCCGCGCGCCCACCTGGCCGGCTGATCTGGTGCCATGCCGCGAGCAATGGGGAGACGCTTTCCCTACTGCCGCTGCTGGAGGCCCTGGCAAAGCAGGACCCGGCTTTGTCCTTTCTGGTCACCACCGGTACCGTGACCTCGGCGCGCTTGCTGGAACAAAGGCTTTCGCCGGAACTGGCGCCGCGCACGCAGCATCGCTTCCTGCCCTTGGACGTGCCGCGCTGGGTGGCGCGGTTTCTGGAAGGCTGGCGGCCTGAACTGGCCGTCATCGTGGAATCGGAGCTTTGGCCCAATATGCTGGCGGCAGCCGGGCAGCAGGGCGTGCCGATGGCGTTGATCAATGCGCGCATGTCGGCGCGTTCCGCCCAGGGCTGGGGCTGGGCGCTGGGTTTTGCGCGCACCTTGCTTGCGCGCTTTGCGCTGATGCTCGCGCAGACTGAAGCCGATGCGGCGCGCTTTTCGGCCCTCGCCGGGCGCCCCGTATCCTGTTGGGGGAACTTGAAATATGCCGCGCCGCCCCTGCCGGCTGATCCGGCTGAGCTTGCCCGCCTGACCCTTGCTTGGGCGGGGCGGCCGGTATGGCTCGCCGCCAGCACCCATCCGGGGGAGGATGAAATCATCCTGGCCGCGCATCGGCTGCTAGCTGGGGAGCAGCCCGGTTTGCTGACAGTGATTGTGCCGCGCCACCCGCCGCGCGGGCCGGATATTGCCGCTTTGGCGGGCGATTTGCCCGTCGCACGGCGCGGCGCTGGGCAGGAAGCGGGGCCGGGCGTTGCCGTTTATGTCGCTGATACGCTTGGCGAATTGGGCTTGTTCTATCGCTTGGCCAAGGTCGCACTGATCGGCGGTTCCCTGGTGCCGCATGGCGGGCAGAACCCTTTGGAGGCCGCGCGGCTCGGCTGCCCCATCATCACAGGCCCGCATCACTTTAATTTCAATGAAGTCATCACGCGGCTCAGCGCCGCCCATGCCTTGGTGGAAACCCCGGATGGGCCGGGCGCGGCGCAGGCGCTGGCCGCCCAAGTCGCGCGCTTGCTGGCTGATCCCGCAGCCGGGCAGGCGATGGCAGCGGCGGCAGCCGCGCTCGCCCAGGACCAGGCCGGCCTGCCCAACCGCATCGCGACAAGCCTGTTGCCCTTGATCCGCCCGGCGCGGTAACATCGGTTGGCCGGGGGCGAACAATCCACAATAATCTCGGGGGCCTTACCGCAAAGACGGCGAAGCCGCGCGGATGGGAAAGCCCTAGGCAAGTAATCCAAGCCCTGCACGCCTGTTGCGCGATGCGGGCACCATGGAAGGTTTGAACGGTTTCATCTGATGCGATCGCCTGGATTCTGGAGCGATAAGCCTGGTGTGGCGGCAGCTTTGCTCTCGCCCATTGCAGCGCTTTATGCGGCAACCACGGCACGGCGCATGGCGCGCCCTGGGCAGCATTTGCCGCTGCCTGTGATCTGCTGCGGTAACGCCACGGCAGGTGGCGCGGGCAAAACCACGGTTGCGCTTGATTTGGGCGAAAGGCTCAAAGCGCGCGGGCTGGCCGCGCATTTCCTGCTGCGCGGCTATGGCGGCAAGCTGAAAGGTCCGGCGCGGGTTGACCTTGCCACCCACGACAGCCGGGCCGTGGGGGATGAGGCTTTGTTGCTTGCCGCCATCGCGCCCACCTGGGTTTCCGCCAATCGCGCGGCGGGCGGGGCGGCAGCGCAGGCAGCTGGGGCGCAGGCGATCATCATGGATGATGGGCTGCAAAACCCGACACTCGAAAAATCACTGTCCCTTCTGATCATTGATGGGTCCTATGGCTTCGGCAATGGCCGCGTGATCCCCTCTGGCCCCCTGCGCGAACCGGTTTTTTCAGCCGCTGCGCGCTGCCAGGCGGCGGTGCTGATCGGTGAGGATGAAACTGGCGCGCGCGCCCAACTCCCGCCTGGTTTGCCCGTGCTGCGCGCCCGGCTGGTGCCCGGTCCGGAAGCGGCCGCGCTGGCCGGCAAGCCCGTGGTGGCCTTTTGCGGCATCGCCAATCCGCGCAAATTCTTCGCAACCCTGCAGGAAGCCGGCGCCGTTCTGGCCGCGCGCCATCCCTTCGCGGATCACTACCCCTTCGATGACCAGGAAATCCGCGACATCCTGGCCGAGGCAGAAAAGCTCCGCGCCACCCCGGTGACGACGCGCAAGGATATTGTGCGCATCCCGCCAGCGCTGCGCACAGGCATTCAGGTGGTAAGCATTGCGCTCGCCTGGGATGACCCCGCCGCCATTGATGCGTTGCTGGACAAGGCTTTAGCCGCAAAAGCTTGAAAAACCGTCCGGACGGTATAGTTAAGGGGGCATGGACACCTTATCCCCCTCCGTTGATGCGCCCACACGCATCCTCGATGCGGCAGAAAACCTCATCATCGCCCGCGGCGTCGCCGCGCTGACGCTGGAAGCCGCCGCGCGCGAAGCAGGCGTCTCCAAGGGCGGGTTGCTGTATCACTTCGCCTCCAAGGAAGCGCTATTGGAAGCGCTGCTGGGCCGGCTTTCCGCCTTCATCGCGCAGGAATTCGCGGCTTGCGTCGCGGCCCAGCCGGAAGGGCCGGGGCGCGTTGCCCGTGCCATGCTGGAATGGGGCTTTGGCGAGGGCGAAATGGCTTGCAATGAACGCCATCAAAGGGCCGGCGCAGTTTTCCTGGCGGCCTTTCACCATGACCCGGTGCTTTTGGCGCCGATGCGCGCCGTGATTGCGGAAATGCGCGCTGCTGTCGCGGCTGATGGCCTACCGCCCGGCCATGGCGCGGCCATCATGGCCGCTGGGGATGGGTTGTTCATGGCGCGGCTTTTCAGCCTTTACGCCCCAAGCACGGCCGAATTGGCCGAAATGCGCGCCGCACTTTCTGGGCTTGTGGGGGTTCAGCCATGACAAAGCGCAGCAAGATCATCGCGGGGCTTTTGCTACTTGGCATTGGCGGCGCGGCATTTTGGCAATTGCGCCCAAGCACGCCACCCCCCGCAACGCCGGTACCCGCCGCTGCCACTGGCCCGATTGGTGTTGGCGCGCTTGGGCGCGTGGAACCGGCATCACGCATCCGCCGGCTCAATCAACCGGGCGGCATGGCAGTGACGCGGCTTGATCGCCTGCTGGTGGCTGAAGGTGCTGAAGTGACGCAGGGGCAATTGCTCGCCGAATTCGCCGATACCGCCATGAAGGACGCCGCCGCAGCCCAAGGGCTAGCCGCCGTGGCGGAGGCCGAGGCGCAACTCGCCCGGCTGCGCGCCGCCGGGCGGCCTTCAGAGATTGACGCGCAGCGCGCGCGGATTGAAGCGATCACCGCGCAGGAAGAAATCGCACTGCGCGATGCGGAACGGGCGGAGCGCTTGGTGCCGACCGGCGCGGGCGCCGTGGCGGCCGCGGATCGCAGCCGCGCCATTGCGATCAGGCTGGCCGCCGAAAAGCGCGAAGCCATGGCGGCACTGGCTACGCTGCTATCTTCCCGGCCTGAGGATATTGCGCTTGCCGAAGCGCGCCTTGCCGGGGTGCGTGCGGCTGCGGCCAAGGCGCAGGCGGATGCCGAATTGGCCCGCGTGCGCGCGCCGATTGCGGGCACCATTCTGCGGATATTTGTCCGCCCCGGCGATCAGGTTGGCGCGGATGGTGTTTTGGAAATGGCCGATCTGTCCAAGCTTGAAGTCGTGGCTGATGTCTATGAAACCGATCTGCCGCGTGTGCGCCTGGGCGCCCCGGCTGAGGTGGTGGTGCCCGGTGAAGCGCAGCGTTTTGCAGCCCAGGTAAACGCCATTGGCTGGACCGTGCGCCGCCAAACCCAAGCGAGCAACGACCCCGTGGCGGCGGTGGATGCGCGCACCGTCGAAGTGCGCCTGACGCTGGATGAGGCCGGGGCGGCAGCCTTGCGGCGGCGGTCCAATATGCAGGTACAAGTGGCGATCCGGCCGTGAATGCGCTGACGGAGAATTTGCGCGCGCCGCCGGGGGCTTCCGCGCCGGCGCCACTCGGCAAGGGGCGGGTTTCGCTGCTTGATTGGTTCTTCCTGCCCGCGCGGCTAGCGGCGCGGCAGCTTTTCTTTGAACGCGCGCGGCTGTTTTCCGCTATTGCCGGGGTGATGTTCGCGGCCGTTTTGGTCTTTATGCAGCTTGGCTTTCGCGCTGCCTTGTTTGACAGCGCCACCCGGCTTTACGCCGCCATGCAGGCAGAACTTTTCCTGATGAATCCGCTGACCATGGCGAGCTTCCGGCCGGAGCAAGTGCCACGTATCCGTGCCCATCAATCCCTTGCCCTGCCTGAAGTGGCGCAGGCCGTGCCGGTTTATTT
>CAMCEP010000094.1 GCA_945873675.1 Asaia bogorensis | reverse complement strand
TGGCCAGCCTGCAAATGTATCGCTTCGCAGCGGTAGAATTGGTGCCCGCTTCCTATCGCGCCAAGGCTATTTCCTGGGTAACGGCCGGCGGTGTCGTGGCCGGCGTGCTCGGCCCCAGCATTGTGCGGCTTTCGCATGACCAGATGCTGCCGCTGTATCTGGCGACCTACCTGGCGCTGATCGGCATTCATGCCATTGTCTTCACCATCATGGGCTTCATCAAATTCCCGCCCATGCAGGAAGCGACGGTGAAGGCGGATGGCACCGCCGTGATACCGCCGCGCCCCTTGTTGGAAATCGCGTCTCAGCCGCGTTTCATCGCCGCCGTGATTTCCGGCATGGTCGCCTTCGGCATCATGTCATTCCTGATGAGTGCCTCACCACTTGCCATTGTTGCCTGCGGGCTGCCGCATACCGAAGCGCATTGGGTAATCTTCATGCATGTGATGGGCATGTTCGTGCCATCCTTCTTCACCGGCAATCTGATTACGCGTTATGGCACCACCAATGTCATGTTCTGGGGCATTGCGCTGCTGCTGCTGGGCGTAGTCGCCGCACTCGCCGGCAATCATGAATGGCATTTCCGCATTGCGCTAACGTTGAATGGCGTGGGCTGGAATTTCCTGTTCATTGGTGCCACCAATCTTGTCACCACCTGCTACCGCCCTAATGAGCGTGGCAAGGCCCAAGCGCTGAACGACTTTCTGGTATTCGGCACCACTGCGGCGGCCAGCTTCCTGGCTGGTTTCCTGCATGAGCATTTCGGCTGGGTGCCACTGAACTGGGCCTCCATCCCGCTGCTGCTGGTGGCGGTGCTGGCGGTGATCTGGCTGCGCTTTCAGCGTGAACCGGCGAAAGCGGCGGCGTGAGTGTACCGCGCCACCGCCTGGCCGCAATAACGCCGCATCCCTGGTCTTCTCTGATACATCGCGGGTGTTTCCAAAACCGCGCAACCTAGGCTAGCCTCTCCCCGCTAGAACCCGAGGTCCCATGGCCGCGCCACGTTTGCTCCTGAAGACTGATCTTGCCGGGCTGCAACCCTTGCTGTTGCGCGGCCAGACATTGCATGCGCTGCATCAGCGCCTGACCGACCAACTCACTGCCCGGGGCGCGCCCGCCGCGCTTTTTGCCGAGCCCATTACCGGCGCCGGGGCTATTTCCTGGTATGGCGAAGCCGCCGGGGAACCGCAGCCCTTGCCGACGCTTTCCAGCGCCCGCCGGGCCGAGGCAGAAGCGGCACTAACCCGCCAGCTTCAGCCCCTGGAACCGCTGCTGGATGATGCCGAAATCGGCCCGCTGCTCCGCCGGGCTTTGGTGCTGCCTAATGCCGATTCCATCCTGGTGCTGGATGGCCAGATTATCCTGACTGGCTGGGGCTTGGCTCCACGCGAAATCGCGGAAGACCCTGCCGCGCTGGCTGCGCAACTCCGCCGCGTTTTAGGGCCCTATTCGCAGCGGCTCGCCTCGGCGCCCGATGGGTTCCTCTCAGGTGCGGCCATGGCCGCAGCCACGCCGGCAGCGCCTGCCGCGCCACCCCCTGCTGCACCCCGCGCGGCAGCACCGCCACCGCCGCCACCCCCACCACCACCTGCCACGGCCACCGCGCCGCGCGCACCGTTTGGCGGGGCGGCTTGGCTTATCCCGCTGCTCGCACTCGTGGCGTTGATTTTCCTGGCGCTCGGCTTCTGGCTCGCCTGGATGCAGATGCAGCGCGATCTGGCGGGGCAGCAGCAGACCGTCTCGATCGTGGATGATGCCGCGACGCGCAACGCCATCCGCCTGCAACGCGAAACCAATGAGGCGCTGGAGCGTGACCTGGAACGCATGCGCCGCCTGGCCGCGACGCCCAATGTTTGCACGCCGGAAGGCCCGCTTGGCCTGAACCCACCGCCGGAACGCCAGCCAGTGCGGCCTGAAGCTGTGCCGCCCGCGATCCCGCAGCGCCAGGGCGAAGCGCCGCGGCCCTTCAGCGGTTCACTCGCGCAATTGTTGGAACATGCGACAGTGATGATCGCTTCCGCCGGGCCGGCGGGTATTGGCCATGGCAGCGGGTTTTTTATTGCGGGCGATCTGGTGCTGACGAACGCGCATGTGGTGCAGCAGGCGGATCCAAACCAGATTTTTGTGATGTCGCGCGCCATGGGCCGCGCAGTGAAGGCGCAGCTGGTCAGCATGACGCGCGCTGCGGGCGGCGGCCCGGTTGAACCAGGCATGCCAGATTTTGCGCTGCTCAAGCTGCCGGAGCCCGTGGCCGGGGCACAGCCGCTCGCGCTGACGCCCACTGCCGACAAGCTTCTCGATGTGGTGGCCGCGGGCTATCCGGCTTCTGTCGTGCAAGTCGAACAAGGCATGCAGGAATTGCAGCAAGGCCGGCTTGGCACGCCGCCGGAATTGGTGCTGACGCGGGGCAGCATCAGCACCATTCAGCGGCTGGAAAACGGCCTGGTGGTCATGCCGCATTCGGCCGATATCTCACCGGGTAATTCCGGCGGGCCGCTCGTGGATACATGCGGGCGCGTGGTTGGCATCAATACCTTTGTCAGCTTCGCAACCCAGGTCGCGGATCGCGTGAAATACGCGCAGAAAACAGAAAGCCTGCTGCCCTGGCTGCAACAGCAGAATGTGCAGGCGCCGCTGCAGACTGAGGCCTGCCAGCCCGTTGTGCCCGGCCTGCCGGCGACACCTCAGCCGCCCGCCAATGCCCCCGCCCCGCCGGCGGCGCCAGCGGCACCCGCGGCACCCGCAGCACCCGCGCCCCCTGCCGGGGCCGGGGCACCGCGCTAAAGCGGCGCCGCGCACATGTCAGGTTCCGGCGATGGCAGCTTGATTGCCACTACCCGCAATGCGGAATTGCAGGTGTTGGGCACGGGCGGGCAGCTTGCGGTCCAAGCCTGGGATCAGATCTCGGGCTATTTGCGCCGTGCGCGTAGCCCCGCCCATGCCGCGCTTTTTGCCGAACCCAATCCGGACGCAGACCGCGGCATCACGGATTGGTATGCGGCGGGCCAAGGCGCGGCGCCACCGTTGGAAACGCTGACCGGTGCTGCGCAGGAAGCGACACGCGCGGAATTCGCACGGCTTTATGGCGATATCCGCGAAGAAGCCGATCGGCTCCGCGCCAGCACGCGCGAAAGTGAGCGATTTCTTGGCGAATTGCTTTCGCTTGCGCTGATCACACCCGCCACCGATTGCCTGCGCGTCGTGGGCGGGCAGCCCGTATTGGTCGCATGGGGCCATGCCAAGCTGGGCGAGGCACCCAGCCCTGAATTGCTGATCGGCATGACGCGCAGGCGCGGCGGCGGTTTGGCGCCGATGCAGATTGTCGGCCCACCGGCGGAACCTCCTGCGAAACGGTCTTGGTTGTTCTGGCTGCTCGGCCTGCTTGGGCTTTTGTTGTTATTGCTATTGTTGCTGCTGCTGTGGCGCGACCCCTTTGGCTGGTTCAAGGCCACGTTGCCGCAATGCGTGGTGCAGACAGGCAATGCGGAATTGCTGGATGAATTGCGCGCTGCGCAAGCACGCGAAGCGGCGCTTAGGGCTGATATCGCGGGCGAAATGCTGCGCCTGGGGGATCGCCGCACCGCCTGCCCACCGCCTGAGCCCCCGCCATCACCACCACCACCACCGCGCCAAGTTGAGCAACCTCCGCCGCCCACGCCGCCGCGCCAGGAAGATGCGGAACGCGCGCGGCGCGAAGGGGCGCGCAGCGGTCGGGTGCAGATCATCCTTGGATGGGATGATCGCAATGATCTTGACCTGATGATGATCTGCCCGAATGGCGAAAGGCTGTATTTCGACCATCGCCAAGCCTGCGGGGCCGTATTGGATGTGGACCGCAATGCGGGCAATAGCGCACTGATCGCGACCCCGGTTGAAAACATTGTCTTCGCGGCGGAACCGGCGCCAGGGCGCTACCGGATCATGGTCTGGCATTTCCAGAACAACCCGCCTGCGCCGGCGTCTTCGCCCTATCGCGTGACGGTGAAGCGCGAAGGCAGGCCGGATCAGGTATTCACCGGGCGCGTTGCGGCCGGGCAGCAAGTGGAAGTGGGGCATTTCGATGTGCCCTGAAGGGCGCAAAGGGCCCGCCCCTGAGGGTTGCGGCGGGGGCGCCTGATGCAGCCTTTGATGACGCTCCCGAGAGATGGCTACCGCCCGATCCTACCGGTGGGCCTTAATCATGCTGGCGCCCATCAGGCGTTGGCCGCGCTGCTTAGCGAAGCCCTGGGGCCAGAGGTTGCGGGCCTTTTCGCCCCGGTTAGCGTAACTGAAGATGGCCTAAGTTTCTTTGCCCCCGAAGGCCGCGTGGCGCGGTTTGCGGAGCTGGACGCCACTGGGCGCGACAGGCTGCGCGCCGAGATTGGGCGGATCATCAGCAGGCTGCGTCGCGTCGCTGTCTTGGCTGCGGCTGAGGACCCCGAGCGGTCCGGGCATCTGCCCGCGCTAGTCGTGGCCGCGATTGAGATCCCAAGCTTTGAGCAGGTTTTCGCCCATGAAGGCCGGCCCGTTTTGGCGGGCTGGGGCATGGCCCCGGCCAATGCGCCGGGCGGGCTTGGCCTGCTGCGAGATCTGGATGATGGGAAGCCCGCCGAAGCGCCTGCGCGCGCGCCCTTGGCAGCGCTTGGTGCGGCCCTGCTTGCACTATTTTTATTGGGCGCCGTGGCCGCTTTTGCTGCACCCTGGATCGCACGCTGGATGGCGCCTGAACCGGGCATGTGCCGCGTGGACCCCGGCGATATCGAAGGCATGAACACGCTTCTGCGCGAGAGAGCGCGAGAGGGGGAATTGCGCAATCGCTTCGCGTCCTTGCGGGAGGAATTGGGCGGCCGCCGCGCCGAATGCGCATTGCCAGAACCATCGCCTCCGCCCCCAGCGCCTGGATCGCCGCCAACGCCCCCGCCTTCCTTGCCCGCTGAGCGCTGGAACAGGGGTGATCTTGGGATGTTGGAGGGGTGTTGGGTTCTTGGCGCGGAGTCACAAAGCAGTTACAACCACGATGGCGTTCTTGAATTATGCCGTGTGTCGGCGGGCAAAATCTGCTTCGATAGAAGTGGCAGAGGCGCGCGCGAAAGCGTCATGAATTGCCCGACCGTGAGTCGCATTACCTGTAATGCGCCGGTGACGGCGGCATTCCAAGGCAGCACGCTCAGGATTACCCAGCCACAAGTGAACTGTACGCCCGGCAGTGTCGTTTGGGACCCGGATACCTTGACCTGCACCCGAAGTGGCAATGACCTAGCCAGATGTGTCGATCACGTCGGCTTCACACATGATTTCCACCGGGAAGACGGGCGCCGCTGAGCATGATGTTCTCATCGTCCCCGCTTGAATCAGACTCACCATGCAGCCGCTGATCACCCTTTCGCTTGATCGCTACCGTGCGATCCTGCCGGCCGGGCAGGATCACGTGGGCGCGCATCGCGCTTTAACGGCGCTGTTGAGTGAAACCCTGGGCGTTGAGGTTGCGGGTTTTTTCGCCCCAGTCAGCGCAACTGAACAGGGCTTGGCCTTCTTCGCCCCCGAAGGCCGCATGGCGCGTTTTGCGGAGCTGGACGCCACAGGGCGGGACAGGCTGCGCGCCGAGATTGGGCGGATCATCAGCGCGCTGCGCCGCGCGGCTGCCCAGGCGGCGGCGGAAGACCCCGCAGGTGCAGGGCATCTTCCCGCGCTGGTCGCGGCCGCGACTGAAATTCCAAGCTTTGAACAGGTTTTTGCCCATGAAGGCCGGCCCGTGCTGGCAGGCTGGGGTATGGCGCCGGCCAATGCGCCGGGCGGGCTTGGCCTTTTGCGCGATTTGGATGATGGCAAGCTCGCCGAAGCGCCCGCCCGCACCCCCTTGGCAGCGCTTGGCGCGGCTTTGCTTTCGCTTCTGCTGCTTGGCGCGCTGGCGGCCTTTGCCTCGCCCTGGATCGCGCGCTGGCTGGCGCCAGAGCCCGGCATGTGCCGCGTGGAGCAGGGCGATCTGGACGCCATGCAGACCCTTTTGCGCGAAAGGGAACGCGAGAGGGAACTGCGCCACCGTCTGACCCTGCTGGAAGAAGAACTCGGCCGCCGCCGCGCGGAATGCCCGCTGCCGGCAGCACCGCCTCCTCCCCCGCCTCCTCCGCCTCCTCCGCCAGCGCCAGAGCCGCCGCGCCAGCCGGAACCGCGGCCAGAACCGACACCGGAACCACCGCGCCCACCGACGCCTCCGACCCCTCCGCCGCCACCCCCACCGCGGCCAACCCCACCGCCGCGCCCGGCGGAAAGGCCGCTGGAACGCCCACCAAATGTGGAGCCCTGCAATACCGAAGTGCAGAGCGGCGGGCGTGGCATTACGGAGACGCGGCACTATCTGGGGCCGACACCGGGGCGCGTCAGCATTCCCTACAACACCCGGATGGAGCCAGATCGCATCCGCGTCTATCACCGCGGGCGGTTGCTGTCGGAAACGCCGGGCTTTGTTTCCGGCAATGGCGCCGTGTCCTTTGACTGGAACCCGCCGCGTGGTGGCTCGGCTGAAGATTACGTGGTGACGGTTGAGGTGATGGGCACGCCTGGTTCGCCCTCTACCCGCTGGGATTACCGTATTGGGTGCCCCGCTGGCGGGCGATGAGGCTATGCGATGATTTTGCCGCAAAGCTGCGCCATCCATGCCATAGTGATAGAGTGTTCTTTGATGATTGGATGGAGACCACGCCCATGACCCTGATTGCCCCGGCCCGTCGCAAGCCCGCGCTGAAAGCAGCGACAGCATTGCTATCGCTGTCTTTGCTGCTGCCGGCCTGCGAAACCGCGAATGTCGGCGCAGGCGGCCAGCCGCTCACGGCTGAGCAACAGGCCATGCGCCAGCAATCGCAACGCTGGAATCAAACCGCGGCGACGGGTGCCTTGGCGGGTGCTGCGGTGGGTGCTGCGGGTGCCGCGGCATTCGGGCGCGGCAATACGGGCCAGAATGCACTGATTGGTGCGGGCATTGGCGCGCTGGTTGGGCTGGCCGCCGGCATGACGGTGGCAGAACGCAATCTTGGCTTCGAAAATCGTGAGGCCAATGCTTCCCAACGCATCCAATCCGCGCAGCAAGTCGCCAATAATTTGAACAATACCGCTGCCGCTTCTGAACAAGTGGCGAAGCAGAATCAGCAGAAATTGGCGCAGCTTGATCGGCAATATCGCGCCGGGCAGATCACCGCCGCGCAATATCGCAATGAAACCGCAACCATGCGCCAGGATGCGGAGCTGATGCGCAAAACCGCCGGCGAAGCCCGCGATGCGCGCCAGCGCCTGGTGGCGAGCTCTCGGCAAGTGCCGCAATTGATGAATGAGGAAGCGAAGATTGACCAGGCGCAGCGCCGGCTTGAAGCGGCGGCGGATGATCTGGAATCCGCGCTCCGCCGCGTGCCGACGGGCTGACCCGCCATGAAGCTGAAATCCTTTCGCGCCATCGCGCCGCTTCTGATCCTTGCTGGCTGCGCCGGCGCCGGCGCAGGCCCTGCTTCCGAACGCGGCTTTTTCACTGGCATTGGTGCCGCCGTGAGTGGTGAGGATGTGCGCGGCGCGCAACGGCTGGAAAGCTCTGCTGCGTTGCAGGAACGCGCCGCGCAAATGGCGGCCGAACGCAATGCGGCCGCCCAGGTCGAAGCCGCGCGCAGCACGGCGGCGGTGCGCGCTTCAGAACAGCGGCTTGCAAGATTGCAGCGTGATCTGGCGCAGCAGCGCGCCACCCTCGACCGACTGCGTGCCGAGCTCGCGCAAAACCCAGCCGCGACGGCCGAAGGTGCCAGGCTGCAATCAGAACTGGATGCGCTGGAACGCGACCGCCGCGCCGCGGCAGCGCGTGCTGGCGGGCCTTCAGCGGATCAGGTGCAAAGCATTGAACGCCGCGCGGGCGAATTGGATGCGGCGTTGCAGCGCTTCGGGCGGATTTAGCGCGTTTCCCTGGTTTCGCCTTCAATAGGCTGAAGCCTAAGGCCGGCTTGGTGAGTGACAAGCCGATACTGCACTTGCCTAGTGCCGCCGCTTGGCGTCGCGTTGGGATCGCCATCGCGGTAAATCGGGAATTGGCGCACCAGCCTATCCCCCGTGATGAAGAAACGGTCCCTGCCCATATAGCCAGCGGAAAGCTTTGGATCATCAGCCATTTCGGGCAGGGTGATCACTGCCATGGCCGAAGCATGATGGACCGCATGGCCCACCACTGTCCCGTATGAACCACTGCCTGCGGATTGGACAAAGACATAAATCTCCGGCGCACCATTGCCATCCAGATCCGCAACTTCGGCGCCCACAACGGAACCTTCGATCTTTTGTTCAATCGCCCGGGGCGCGTGCGGTGCCCCTGATGGGGCAATACGCAGCGTGTTTTCTGATCCTTCATTCGCGCAGATGACATGAAAACTCACGCCCTGAAGGGTCAGTGTTT
Source organism: Asaia bogorensis (assembly GCA_945873675.1). Classification (GTDB taxonomy): domain Bacteria; phylum Pseudomonadota; class Alphaproteobacteria; order Acetobacterales; family Acetobacteraceae; genus Neoroseomonas; species Neoroseomonas bogorensis_C. Next base: position 998 of record CAMCEP010000094.1, on the reverse strand, counting down.
TGTTAAAGGCAGTCTGAGCCTGGGCTTGCGATATCATCATGGCCACAAATGCAAGAAGCGGTAGGCCGGAGAATTTCATGACCTCATCCTTTCTCAGCGCAGAGTGATAACACCAACCACCATGGCGGCGGAGGGGCTAGGCAGGGCTGGTTTCCCTATTCGTCCAGCGATTCCGGCAAATACCCCGTCCGCAGCACATGCGGCCACGCGTGGTTGGCGCCCACTTCCTCTGCCCGCCGTGCGGCACTTTCCCAGTCATAGACGAGGGAAACCAGCTCTGCCATCGGCTTCGTACCCTCGGCGGCGTGGATGATGGCGTAGCGCGCATGGGGGGATCGTGCCTCGGCCCGGTGCGGATGATCGCCGCGTGTGACGCGAAAGCCGGGCAGGCCAAGGCTGCCGGGATTGACCACCAAGGGGCCGTCGCCCGGCATGTGGATAATGCTCGATTGATGGCTATGGCCGCACAGCACCACGCGCGCTGCCATGCCATCTTCGCCCAGTCTTTCGCGAATGGCAGAAAGCGGCGATGGCACCAGAATGCCATGGCGCGGGTCTTCCAACAGGTTGCGCACATCAGATGAAGGGGTACCATGGCAGGCAAGCACCCCGGGCGCGGGCATCAGGCGTTCCGGCAAGGCGTAAAGCCAGGCGCGCTGATCGGCGGTGGTTTCCTGGAAGGCGAAGCCATCCTGGCCCTTCAGCCCCTCCGCCACACGATCCGTCAGCCAGCGATCATGATTGCCACGAATGGTTGGGATATTCTTTTCCATCAGCAGGCGGGTTGTCTCCGCCGGCCAGCACATGCCGGACGCGCAATCACCCAGGCAGATGATGTTGGTGATGCCCCGCCGGGCGATATCATCCAAGGCCGCTTCCAGCGCGGCTAGATTGCCATGGATATCGGAAATCACCGCAAGGCGCATGGTCTGGCTTCCTGTTTGTGAGGCGCCAGAATGGCATGGGGCGGCCTGCGCTTGAAGGGTTGGGCCGGGCGG
>CAMCEP010000093.1 GCA_945873675.1 Asaia bogorensis | reverse complement strand
TCACCGGAAGCGAGTTGCACACGGTGATAATCCCGCGCCGGCGGCAACGCGCCGCCATGCCACCATTCCGCTTCCAGTCGCAGCGGGCCTTCGGCGCGGGTCAGCGCGTAATGGCGCCCGCGCCAGCGGAGCGCGGCGGGCGCACCTTCGGCAAAGGCAGTGACTTGCACAGCTTCAGGTCGGCGGCGCAGCAGCACCGGCGCGGCGCGGGCGCCCCAGCCGGGCGGAGTGGCGGGGGGCGCTTCATGCGGAGGGGCGGCGCGCCATTGCCTCTCTGGCCAATGGCTAGGCAGCGGCGCGGGGCGGGCCAGGCGCAGCCTTTGGCCGAGCCTATCCAATAGCTGCGCCAAAACCCCATCCGGGCGCGGCGCGGCACCCATGGGTAAGGTGCCCTGCCCTTCTGCGCCCATGGGGTCGGTTGCCAGGGCTTGCAGGGTGAAACGCTCAAAACCGAGTTCCGGCGCCAGGCTGGCCAGAGGTTCAGCGAATAGCCGCGCCAGATGGGCAGGGTCGCGGTTTGGCGCGCCAGTGCCGATCATCAGGCGCTGTTCCGTGCCATCCACGCGCCAGGCGGTCAGGGAAAGTCGCCGCGCGCCGAGCCCAGCGCGGGCCAGCCGCGTGCAAAGCGCTGCCAGCAGCCGGTCAAGCAAGGCGGCGATGGCCTCAGCGGTCAGGATCGGTTCCGGCAAGGCGCGGGTCACCGCCAGATCGGGCGGCGCGGCGATGGGGGTGATGGGCGGCGCGCGACGGCCCGTGGCGGCATCCAGCGCATCCAGCAAAGGCGCGCCAAAGCGCCGGGCGAGTGGCGCACGGGGCTGGCGCAGCACATCACCAATCACGCGCAGCCCAAGCCGGGCGAGGTCTTCCAGCATGGCGCCCGGCAGGCGAAGCGCTGTGCCAAGCGGCAGGGGCGCCACAGCTTTTTCTTCAGCTCCTGACGCAATGATCGGCGCATCACGCCGCACCCGCGCGAGTGCCATGGCAGAAGCGGCTGCGCTGGCAATGGCACCTTGGGCGGAGAGCCCAGCCTCGGCCAGGCTGGCGATAAGTTGCGCGAGCAAGGCGGCCTCACCGCCAAACAGATGATCGCAGCCGGTGATATCCAGCAGCAGCCCATCGGGCGGCAGGGCAGCGCTGATCGGGGTGAAGCGCTGCGCCCAAACTGCCAGATCACGCAGCCCCGCCGCGCTGGCTTCCGGCATGGCGGGCAGTACCTGCAAATCGGGTAGCAGGGCTTCGGCATCGGCCAAGGCTTGGCCTGACTCCAATCCCGCTGCCGCGGCCTGCTGATCCAAAGCCACCAACAGCCGCCGCGCACCCCGCCGCGCCCAAAGCGCCAAGGGGGTATCCGCCGGCAAATCGGGGCGGTTTTGGCGCAAATGCTCCGCTGCCCAGAAGGGCAGATGGAGTGCGAGGTAGCGCCGGGGCTTCATCCGCCACCCGCTTCCAAGTGCAAAGTATTGGTCGCGGCGTTGAACGCCACATTCCAAGGCCCCGCCGGCGCGCCGCCGCGTTGGCGGAGCAGCGTCAGGCGCCAGCGCGGCGCGGCGTCAGTTGCAAGCGGGGCGATATGCCAGCGCGTGCGCGCGGCGGAAGCACCCGCAGCGCCATCCGGGCGGAGCAGCAGGCCGAAAACGCCCCCCGCTTCGGCGGCCAGATGCAGGCGGCGGGTTGCGGTCAGATCAAGCCCCTGCCCCGCGCCGGCCATCAACACGGCAGCGCCCAAGGCAGGGCAGCGCAGGGCTTCTTCCATGGCCCAGAGCGCGTCCGGCCAGTGTGCCGCCCGCGCCAGGATCAGCTTTTCCGGGGTCAAGCCAAAGGGGATAAGCCCCGGCGGCCAGACAAGATTCGATTCCTGTTCGGTAGAAATCCACAGCACCTGCCCGCCGCAATGCGCAAGCAGAATGGCGGCAAAAGCCACGCCAGATCCGGGGCTTGCGGCGCAAACTTCATGTAACGCTCCACGCGCAAGGCCAGCGCCGATCAAGCTGGTATCAGCAAAAACCGGAATAGGCGCGCCGGCACCGCCCCCAGGGGCGCGGGCGCTGAGCCCGGCCAGGGTATCGCGCAGCCGGGCCAGGGCAGCGCTACGGGCGGAAGGGGGATCGGCAGCGATCATGGGAAAGAAAGCTTATCAAAGGAACAAAATAAGAACAAGCCCTATATCGCGGCGCCCCAGACCTTGTTTTGGGCAAAGACCGCCCCGCCCAGGGTAGAAAGCGCCCTGCCCCCGGTTCCCTACCCGCCCGGGATTTCCCATAGTGACCCCAGCAATGGAAAGGAGGCCCCGATGGCCCAACCCCTCGATAAGGCGCATTTCGAAGCCCTGATGGCCCAGGCTGGGCTTGATCTGACGGAAGCCGAAAAGGAAGGCATCCGCGCCGCTTCCGCCCATACCCAGGCGGCCGCCGCGCGCGTGCGCACCCCGCGTGAGGTCTCAGTAGAATCCGCCACCATCTTCACCCTGAAGGGAGCCGGCGCATGACCAGCTTCCCGACCATTGCGAGTGCGGCGCGCGATATCGCCGCGAAGCGTATCTCACCGGTTGAGCTGATGAAGGATCACCTGGCGCGATCGGAAAAGCTGAACCCGGCGCTGCATGCCTTTATCCGCTTCACGCCGGAAATTGCGCTGGAACAGGCGCGTGCGGCGGAAGCGCGGCAGGTGGCCGGTGCGCTGCACGGCCCGCTTGATGGCATTCCCATTGCGCATAAGGATATTTACGAAACGGCAGGCGTTACCACCACCGGCCATTCGCGCGTGCTGGAACATCATGTGCCGAAGATGGATTCTGCCGTGGTGCGGCGCTGGCGCGAAGCGGGCGCGGTGATGCTGGGTAAGCTTGCCACGCATGAATTTGCCTGGGGCGGGCCTTCCTTCGATCTACCCTGGCCGCCCGCACGCAATCCCTGGAATACGGAATGCTTCACCGGCGGGTCTTCTTCCGGCACCGGCGCGGCGGTTGCTGCCGGCATGATCCTGGGCGGCACGGGGTCTGACACGGGCGGTTCCATCCGCGCCCCGGCATCGCTCTGCGGCATTGCCGGCATCAAGCCGAGCTATGGCTTGTGTTCGCGCACAGGCGTGTTGCCCCTCTCCCAAAGCCTGGACACGACAGGGCCCATGGCCTGGACCGTGGAAGATTGCGCGTTGTTGTTGGATGCCATGACCGGGCATGACCCGGCCGACCCATCATCGGCCAATCGTCCGCGGCCTGATCTGCTTTCCGGCCTCAATGGCGGCGTGCGCGGCCTGCGCATTGGCGTGATCCGTCATTTCCATGAGGATGACTGCAAAGTGAGCCCCGGCATGGCAGCGGGCATTCAGCACCTGACCAGCACGCTTGCCGCGCAGGGGGCGGAAATCCGTGAAGTGAAGCTGCCGCCGATGGCAGATTTCAACGCCGCCGGCTGGCTGATTTTGGCTGCAGATGCTTACGCAGTGCATGATAGTTGGATGCGCGAAAAATACCGCGCTTATGGGGAGTTTTTGCGCGAAAGGCTGGCGCTGGCTTCCACCATCACGGCCGCCGATTACATCCAGGCGCAGCGCCGCCGGCGTGAGCTTTGCGAAGCTGTCGCCGCCGTGATGGGCGATTGCGATCTGCTGGTGACGGCGGCGCAACCAGGCGAAGCGCGGCCCATTCACCAAATGACGAAATGGGCGTCTTTTGAGGTGCCGACTTTCACCATGCCCTTCAATGTCACCGGCCAACCAGCGCTGACGGTTTGCACTGGCTTTGGCGCGGGCGGCATGCCAGTGGGCGCGCAGATCGTGGGCAGGCCTTTTGAGGATGCGACAGTGCTGCGTGCTGGCCAGGCTTATGAATTGGCGGCGGGTTGGCGCGCCAAGCGCCCAGCGATGGCTTCGTAACGCTTAGCTTAACTCGGCGTGATCCGTTGTGCCGGATCACGCCGATGATGCCTTCAGCCGCGCAAACCAAGCCGGTTCACGCGCGCTTCTTCCTCATCAATCGTGCGTTTCATGAAGGCGGCATAGTCGGCAGGGTTCAGATATTCGACCGGCATGTCCAACCGATCGAGTGTTGCAAGATGCGCGGGATCATTCAGCGCAGTGCGGAAACCCTGATGCAGTTTTTCGACAACATCGGGGTCCATCCCGGCCGGCCCAACCAACCCATAGGGTGAGGTGATCACCATATCCTGATAGCCAAGATCAAGCAGCGTCGGCACGTCAGGTAATTTCTTGCTGCGCTGGCGTGTCCAGACATTCAGCGCACGCAGCCGACCTTCAAGAATCATGGGTAGGGTGCCGGAACCAGTCGCGCAGGCTTCAATATGCCCACCCAGCAGGCTTGGCACGGCATCACCTTCGCCGCGGAAGGGCACATGCACGATATCCAGGTTCTCGCGCGTGGCGAGGTCAACATTCGACAGATGCGGCGTGCCATTGGCGCCCGTATTGCCGATACGTATTTCGCCCGGGCGGCGGCGGGCATCGGCCACAAGATCAGCCCAGCTTTTATACGGGCCATCGCCGCGCACGCACATGATGAATAGGTAGCCGGTCAGATGCATGATTGGCGTGAAATCGGTGCGCGGGTTGAAGGCCATGCGTTGCATGAAGGGCAGCCGCAGGGCCGGTAGCGGAATTTGCGCGATGGTATAGCCATCAGGCCGCGCACGCGCGACGGTGGCGGCGGAAAGTGTCGCGCCCGCACCGGGGCGATTTTCGGTCAGTACCTGTACGCCAAAGGCACGCGATGCGGCTTCGCCAAAGGCGCGCATCTGCACATCGGTGGCACCCCCTGGCGGAAAGGGCACCAGCAGCGTGATGGGGCGCGATGGAAAGCTTTGCGCTGCCGCAAGCCCTGGTGCGATGGCAGGTGCGGCGAGAGCGGAGAGAAGAATATGCCGGCGTTTCATGTTTTTGCTCCCTATTTTTTTGTATGTCGTTGAAAGCCCAAATTCTATTCCGGCTGAATCCCCGCCGCAGCCACCACGTCACGCCATTGCGGAATTTCCTGACGCAGACGCGCCGCCAAAGGTGCTGGCCCGTTCAACAGCAATTGCGAACCGCGATCCGCCATGCGCCGCGAAAGTTCGCTTTCCGGCGCAGCCAAGGGCGCCAATTCGGCCAGCAGCCGCGCAATCGGTTCAGGTGGCATGGCCTTTGGCGCCATCAGCGCGAACCAGAAGGGCACGCTGTAGCGTGGCACTTGCTCAATGATGGCAGGCACATTGGCCAGCAATGGCGCACGCGTGGTGCTGGTGACGCCAATCGGGCGCAGCGTCCCGGCGCGCAAATGCTCCAGCGGAATCGAGACATCGGTGATGATGCTGTCAATATCGCCCGCCAGCAGCGCATTCATCGCAAGCGTCGCACCGCGATAAGGCACATGCAGCAATTCAATCCCGGCGCGCTGCATTAACAAAGCGCCAGCCAGATGTGTGGCGGACCCAACGCCGGAACTGCCCCAGGAAACCTTGCCCGGATTGGCCTTGGCGCGCGCGAGATAGCTTGCGAGATCCGCCGGGCCATTGGGCCGGCCCGAAATCAATAATGGCGCATCCGTCACCAAACTCACCGGTTGCAAATCCGTCAACGGATCAAGCCCCGGATCGCGCCGCATGGCGGGCAGGGTTGCGATGGATGAAGATGTAATCAGGAAGCTGTGATTGTCCGTCGCTTGCGCGACATATTGCGCGCCGAGCGAACCACCCGCGCCGGCGCGATGTTCATATATCACTGGCTGACCCAGGCGCGGTGTCAGAAACTCCACCATGAAGCGCGCGGGAATATCCTGCGGCCCACCAGGCGCGAAGGGGCTGATCAGCCGCACCGGCCGATTGGGCCAGACCTGGCCTTGCGCCAAGGCGGGCGCGGCGAGTGCGGCAGCGCTGCCCGCCAGAAAAGCACGACGTGTTGCAACTGACATGACCTTGCCCTTCCTTAACCCAAGCACCGCCGATAAAGCGCAATCAGCCTTTCCCAATGGCGCTCCGCCCCTGGCTTGTCGAAGCACCAGCGGCCAGGAAAGGCGAAGCCGTGATGCACTGTTGGGTAGATTTCCAATTCTCCGCGGGCGCCTGAGGCTTCGAACAACCCGCGCAATTCATCCACCATGGGAAGAGGCGCCAATTCATCATGCTCGGCGCAGGCGATGTAGAGTTCAGCGCTACCTTGCCCCAATGTCAGATGCGGGCTTTCCACCGCATCACTCACCAGCCAGGTGCCATAATAGGAAGCGGCCGCCGCGATACGCCCTGGGTAGCGCGCGGCGGCGGCCAATGCATAAGGCCCGCTCATGCAATAGCCATGTACGCCAACCGGGCCGGGGCGCACGTGTTTTTGTTGGTCGAGGAAACCAAGCATGTCGGCGACATCTTCCATCACCGGCGGGATGGTCATTTTGGTGCGAATGGCGCGCATGCGGTCGCGTTCTGGGTCGCCCACCGTCAGCACGCCGGGGCCGAATTTGGAATCGCGGCCTGCGCGGTAATAAAGATTGGGCAGCACAACGTAATAGCCGGTGGCGGCCAGCCGCCGCGCCATGTCGTACAGTTCCTCACGAATGCCGGGTGCATCCATCAGCATCAGCACGGCGGGAAAGGGGCCGTTGCGTTCCGGGTGACAGATAAAGCTTTCCATCGCGCCGGCGCGGGTTTGGATATCAATGATGTGTTCGATCATGGTGTGTGCTCCTTCAATCCGCCTTGATGCCGGCGGCGCGGATCACCTCGCCCCAGGATTTCAAATCATTCGCGATACGGCGGTTGAAGCTGGCCATATCCTCAAAATTGGGCGTCAGGCCGGAATCGAGCAGCCTTTGCCGGAAGGTTGGGTTTTCAAGCGCCTTCTTCATGGCGTCATTCCAGGCGCGCGCCGCATCGGCGCTGATGGCGCGCGGGCCGCAAACGCCGAACCAGCCGGCCATTTCAAGCCCTGGCACCCAATCGGAAATCGGGCGCGCTTGCGGAAATAGCGGCGATCCGGTGGGATCCCCCAGCGCCAGCAGGCGCAATTCACCGCCCTGAATCTGGCGCGTCACGTCACCCAGATTCGTGATCATGAAATCCGCGCGCCCGCCAAGAATATCCACAATCGCGGGCGTCGCACCGCGATAGGGCACATGGACAATATCAAGCCCTGCCTTGGCCTTCAGCAATTCCACGGACAGATGCTGCGCGGAACCCACACCGGCCGAGGCATAGGTCAAGCCACCCGGCTTGGCGCGCGCAGCAGCGAGCAAGCCCGCCACATCCTTATGCGGCCCATTGGCTGCCACCACCAAGCCATAGGTGGATAAGGCGACATTGACGATGCCGGTCATTTCTGTACGCGGATCAACCGGCAGGCTGGCGCCTGGAAGATTGGGCGTGATGGTCATGGTGCCCATCGGGCATTGCAGCACCGTTGCCCCATCCGGCGCACTGCGCGCGACCACTTCCGCGGCGATCAGCCCATTGGCGCCGGTGCGGTTTTCCACAACGCCACGCGCGGGCAAATGCGGCGCGGCATATTCGGCAATCAACCGCGCCATCAAATCCCCGGTGCCGCCGGCGGCGAAACCGCTGATCACGCGCACAGTGCGATCCTGCGCCACGGCAGGGCCAGAAAGGGTTAGGGCAGCCAGCCCGGCAAGCAGCAGATGACGCATGATCTTCCTCCCATTTTGGGGAAGCCTATCAGGAAGCGGCGTCTCCGCAATCCGGCAGGGCGCGCAAGGCAGAAAGCCGTGCAGCGCCATGGTCACGCGTGGAAAGCACCTCGAAACCAGGCGGTATTGCGTTTTCTTCATCGCGCCCGGTTTCGGCGATGATCAACGCGCCCGGCGCGATCCAGCCCTTGGCTTGCAAGGCGGCAAGGGCGCGCGGCACCAGCCCCTTGCCATAGGGCGGGTCCAGAAACACCAGGCTGCAAGGCGCGGCAGCGATGGGCGGCGCGGTCACATCACCGGCGATCAGACGGCAGGCATCGCCCGCTTTGCAGCCAGCGATATTCGCACGCAAGGCGGCAAGGGCGGCGCGATCCTGTTCCATGAAAAAAACCCGGGCCGCGCCGCGCGAAAGGGCCTCAAGCCCCATGGCGCCGGTGCCAGCGAAGCCATCCAGCACCGTCGCGTTTTCCACCACGGCACGCCCGGCCCAGGGCGCATGCCAAAGCTGGTCAAATATCGCCTGCCGGGCGCGATCACTGGTCGGGCGTGTGGCAAGACCTGGCGGCGCAACAAGCGCGCGCCCCTTCCAGCGCCCGGCAATGATGCGCATCAGCCCTTGCCGCGGCGCGGCGTCTGCGGCCCGGCATGGCGCGCGCGAGGTGGCCGTGCAGGTTTAGCGGCCTCGGCTTCTGGTGCCTCTGGTTCTATCGCCGCTTCGCGCCCGCGCTTGGGCGCATCCAGACCCAATTGTTCCCGCAGCACCTTGGCATTCACTTCCTCGGCAGCGCCGCGTGGCAGGGAACCCAATTGGAAGGGGCCATAGGCAGTGCGGATCAGGCGCGTCACCACCAGACCAAGATGCGACATGACTTTACGCACTTCGCGGTTCTTGCCTTCCCGCAGCGCCACGGTCAGCCAGGCATTGGTGCCCATGCGCGCATCAAGCCCGGCTTCGATCGGGCCGTAAGCCACACCATCCACGGTCACGCCCCGTGCGAGTGCGGCCAAAGCGCGTTCATCCACCTTGCCATGCACGCGCACGCGATAGCGCCGGAGCCAACCATTGGCGGGCAATTCCAGCTTACGCGCCAGCGCGCCATCATTGGTCAGCAGCAGCAGGCCTTCGCTGGTCAGATCAAGCCGCCCGACCGAAACCAGCCGCGGCAGGCCCTGCGGCAGATTGGCAAAAACCGTTGGCCGGCCTTCCGGGTCGCGATGCGTCGTCACAAAGCCGGTGGGCTTGTGATAGCGAAACAGCCGCGTGCGTTCGGGCATGGCGATGGGCTTGCCATTCACGCTGATCGCATCACCCGGTGAGACAAAAGTGGCCGGGCTGGTCACGAGCTTGCCGCCAAGCCGCACCAGCCCTTCCGCGATCAGCTTTTCCGCATCTCGGCGAGAAGCCACACCGGCGCGGGCCAGGAATTTCGCAATGCGCTCACCGCGCGGGCCTTCGGCTTCGGCTTCATCTTCGGTGCTCATGCGCGGCAGGCCGCGATGAAGGCGCGGAAAATCGCCGGATCATCGGGATCAACGGCATATTCAGGGTGCCATTGCACGCCAAGGGCGAAGCGGTAGCCGGGGTGTTCAATACCCTCGATCACGCCATCGGGGGCCAGCGCATTCACCACGCCGCCATCGCCAATGCTGGCCACCGCCTGGTGATGCGCGGAATTCACCGCCATGCGCGGCTTGCCGATGATGCGCGACAGCAAGGTGCCTTCAGCGATGGTCACCTCATGCCCCGGTTCCGTACGCGGATTGGGTTGTTCATGCGCCAAAGCGCCCGGCACCTCATCTGGAATATGCTGGATCAACTGCCCG
>CAMCEP010000092.1 GCA_945873675.1 Asaia bogorensis | reverse complement strand
GCCGCCGGTTCAATCAACCGGCCCGGGCCCGATTCCGGTTCCGCCATGGCGCCCACTTCCGGCCCGGCGATCATAATGCCGCGCGCCCGCAGCGTTGCGATATTCGCCTGCGTCGCCTGATTTTCCCACATGGCAGGGTTCATCGCGGGTGCCACCATGATCGGCGCGCGGGTCGCGAGCAGCACGCAAGTCGCCAGATCATCCGCGAGCCCATGCGTGATTTTCGCGAGCAAATCAGCCGAAGCCGGCGCCACCAGCACCAGATCGGGCAGCCGCGCCAGGCGGATATGCCCAATCTCGGCCTCGGCGGCCCAAAGATCATCATGCACTGCCTGGCCGGTAATGGCGGCAAGCGCTTCCTTGGTGACGAAGCGCGCCCCGCCGGCGGTTAGAATGGCGGTGACAGAAGCCCCTGCCTTGCGAGCAAGCCGCGTGAATTCCAGCACCTTATAGGCGGCGACGGAGCCCGAGACGATCAGCAGGATTTTGCGACCAGCAATCATGGAAGCAAGCCTAACCCAGAAGCCGCGTGAATGAAATCAGCCACCCCCTGGCGCGCGCCCCTGGTTCGGGCATCATGGGCCAAGGCCGCCTGATCAACGCGGCAAGGGGGAAACTCAATGGCAGGCGGGAAGCTCCGCGCCACCGGCGTTCTTGCGCCCTTCGGGCAGCGCGGCTTTCGGTTTCAGTGGCCGGCTGATCTTGCCACATCTTGGGCATTTGAGATGGAGACGCTGATCCTGGGTTGGTATGTGCTGACTGAGACGGGATCGGTGACCTGGCTTGCCATCTTTGGGTCCTTGCTGCTGATCGGCACGCTGCTTTCCCCCATGTTTGGCGTGATGGGCGATAGGATTGGGCATCGGCGCGTGCTTTCTGCCATGCGTGCCTGGTATGCGGTGCTGGCTGCGGTGCTGACGGCCTGCGCCATGGCGGGGCTGCTTTCCCCCTGGCTTGTCTGTGGCGTGGCGTTCCTGAGCGGCCTCGTGCGGCCTTCCGATATGGGCATGCGGAATGCGCTGATTGCGGCCGGCATGCCCGCCCCCTTGCTGATGGGTGCGATGGGGATTGAACGCATGAGTGCCGATAGTGCCCGCGTGATTGGCGCGCTGACCGGTGCGGGGCTGGTCGCGTTTCTTGGCATCGGTCCGGCCTATATGGCGGTGACGGCGATATACCTTTGCGCCTTTGTGCTGACCTTGCAGGTGGATGAACCACCAACGCGCGCCGCCCAAGGTGTGGCGATGAAAACGCCCTGGGCCGATCTTGGTGATGGCATTGCCTATGCGCGCTCAACACCGCCCGTGCTGGCGGCTTTGCTGTTGGCGTGCCTTGCCAATTTCGCGGCCTATCCGATCAGCGGCGGCCTGCTCCCGCATGTGGCACGCGATGTTTATGGGTTGGATCGCACCGGGCTTGGCTATCTGTCCGCGAGTTTCGCTGGCGGCGCGATGCTCGGTTCACTTTTCATCAGTGCGAGGGGAGGCGGGCTTCCGCCGGCGCGCACCATGCTGGCGGCAGCGCTTTCCTGGTTTTTGTTGCTATTGGTTTTTGCGCGCCTGACGGACCCTGTGCTGGGCGGCGTGGTGCTGGCGGTGGCGGGGTTTGTGCAAAGCTTTTGCATGGTGCCGCTGGCGGTGCTGCTGCTGCGTATCACGCTACAGGATTTTCGCGGCCGCGTGATGGGGCTCCGCATGCTCGCGGTTTATGGCCTGCCTGTTGGGCTGATGATGGCCGGGCCTCTGGTGGGTGAGATCGGCTTCGCCGATGCCGGCGCGCTTTATGCGGGGTTTGGCGCCTTATGCACGCTTGCGATTGCGCTGTTCTGGCGCGCGCATTTGCTGCCGCGCGAGGTGCCGGCGAATGGGCTGCGGAGCCAATAAGCCTTTTCGCCTGCGCCTAGTTTGGGCAAGATAATGTAAAGCATAAAGGAAACGCCGATGACCCTTAGTCTTACCCGCCGTCATGCGCTTGCCCTGGCCGGCGCCAGCGCGCTCGCCCCCGCCGCTTTCGCGCAAGGCACATTTCCCGATCGCGCGGTGAATATGATCGTCCCCTTCGCCCCTGGCGGCACGCCCGATATCGCCGCGCGGCTGATGGCGCCGAAAATGGGCGAATTACTCGGCCAGCCGATCACGGTCGAAAACCGCGCCGGGGCAGGGGCCACCATTGGCACCCGCGCCGTGGTGCAGGCGCGCCCGGATGGGCATACGATTCTGATGGGCTCGATCTCCTTCCTGACGGCGCCGCTCACGGCTGATCCCATGCCTTATGATCCCGTGGCACAGCTGCGCGTCATCAGCCTGATTTCCACATCGCCCTATGTGCTGATTGTGCGCGCCGATAGCCCGGCCCGCGATATCGCGGGCTTCCATGCCTGGACGCGGGAGCGTGGCAATAAGTTGAATTACGGCTCAGCGGGCAGCGGCACGCCGCTCCATTTGGGCGGCGAACTCTATAAGCTGATGATGGGCGTGGACCTGACGCATGTTGCTTATCGCGGTAGTGGCCCGGCGATTACGGCGCTGCTTGCGGGCGAAGTGGATATGGTCTTCGCCGATGTGCCTGGTGCTTCCGGCCAGATCGCTGCCGGCACGGTGCGCCCTTTGGCCACCATGGTGCGTGAACGCATCAAGCAATTGCCCAATGTGCCGACCATGGCGGAAAGCGATCCGCGCCTGAAGGATTACGATGTCTATACCTGGGCGATGCTGGTCGCACCCAAAGCCACGCCTGATCGCGCCGTTAATCGCCTGCATGAAGTCGCCATCGCCACTGCGCGCCAGCCTGATATCATGAAGCGCTTTGAGGAAATGGGTTTTGATTACGTGGGTTCATCGCCCGCTGATGGCGATAAGCGGTTGGAAGCGGAACGCGACAAATGGCGCGATGTCATCAAGCGGGCGAATATCAAGGTGGATTTGTAATCAGCCACCCTCAACCCGGCCGCAGCCCCGCGCGTTCCGCCGCTGCGCGGGTCCATGCCGTCTCCCGTTGCAGAAAGGCAGCAAAGCCTGGCGGCGTTGCCTCCGTCGCGCTGGCCAACAGGCTGCCCATGCCTTCAAGCCGCGTGCGCACTGCAGGGTCAGCGACGGCGGCGGCGACAGCTTCGCCAAGCGCCTTCGCAACATGCTCGGGCAGGCCCGTCGGCGCCACAATGCCAACAAAGGCCGCGGCCTGATAACCGGCAACACCGGCTTCGGTCGCGGTTGGCAATTCGGGTGCTTGCGGTAGCCGGTTCGCCGCCGCCACCGCCAAAATCCGCACCGCGCCTTCCCGATGTAGCGGCAGGGCTGTGGAAATTTCCGTAATGGCGCCGGATAAGGTGCCAGAGACAAGATCAGGCGTCAGCGCCCCGCCGCTGCCATAGGGGATATGGGTAATGCCTGCCCCGGTCGCCGCATTGAACATCTCAAGCGAAAGATGCGCCGTGCTGGCAATGCCAGATGAACCGAAGCCGAGCTTACCGGGATTGGCCTTTGAATACGCCACCAGTTCCGCGACTGAGTGCACCGGCAGGCTGCGATGCACGGCAATGACCATTGGCGTGCGCACGAAAAGCCCAATCGGCATGAAGTCGCGCAGCGGATCATAGCCAAGATTGGTCTGCACGGAAGGATTGACGGTAAGCGGCCCATTTGAGCCTAGAAGAATGGTGTAACCATCCGGTCGCATCCGCGCGACCTGCTGCGCGGCAACACTACCACCCGCCCCTGCGCGATTTTCCACAATCACAGGCTGTCCAAGCTTCGCCGACATGGCCGGCGCGCAGGCACGCGCCGTCAGGTCCGAATTTCCGCCTGGCGCGAAGGGCACGATCAGGCGGATGGGCTTATCGGGGAAGGGGGCCTGCGCGCGAAGCGGCTGGGACAGCATTGGCGTTGCGGCCAGGGCCGTGAGCATTGCGCGGCGCGTTGAGGTGAAGGTCATGTTTTCTGTCCGTTTCCCGATAATGGCCGCAAGCTTGCGGCGCCCGGACCGCGCCCGCAAGCCCCTGGGTTTGCGGCATCGCGGCAGGAAAAGGGCTACCCCGCCCGCTAATTGCTCCGCGCTTCCCGCGCAATCACCGCCAGCGCTGCGGATGAAATCGTGAGCTGCCCCAAGATCTGCGTCATGTCGCGAATATATCCCCAGGTCTCAAACGGTGCCGGGTCTTGCGGCAGCATCACCAGGCTCCCTGGCGCCAAGGGCGGCCCGCCGCTTTGCAAGAACCCTTGCCCCGCCGGCGCGGCTTCCCCATTGGGCAGCACCACGAAAGCGCGGGATGTATCGGCAAAGCGCTGCGCCCCGCCCGAGGCTTCGATGTATTCCGCCGCGCGCCAACCCTGGCGAAATGCAAGGCTGCCCGGGTTCTGCACCGCGCCTACCACTGTCACATCCTGCGGGCGCTTTGGCATGGCAATCACATCGCCGGGTTCCATCAATATATCCAAATCTGGCCGCGCGAGCAGGATCACCGGATTAGCTTCCACCACCACGCGCCCGGCGGCGCGCGCTTCCCGCATGGTGGCGGCCAATTCGCGCCCGGCCCTCATCGCGCCGCCGACATCGGAAGTACCACCCCGGGCACCTGGCAGCGTCTGGCCCGCGGCTAATTGCACCAGGCTGCTTTCCAGATCTCGTGCGGTACGCGCAAAACCTTCCTGCTGGCGCTGGCGCACGCTTTCGCGCGTGAAGACCGCGCCATAGGGGAAGGCCTCTGGCGTCAGCCCGCCGGCGCGCGCGATCACTTCCGAAAGCCGTTCCCCACGGCGCAATTCATAGCTGCCGGGGTTGCGGAATTCGCCAAGCAGCAGCACCGGCCCGGTATCCAAAGCATCTTCTCGGCGTGGGATGCGCAGGCTCTGACGCGGAGACACAAGCCTCGCCCCACCGCCAAGGCTGACGCGCGTTACCTGGCCGGTCAGCGCGGGGTTTGGCACGTCACGCGCCACATCCGCCGCGCTTGCATTGCCCAGCGCCGTCGCCCCCCCCGCGATCGAAAGCGCGTCGGCCAAGGGCGTATTTTCCAACATGGGATACAAGCCAGGTGCGCGCACCTCGCCTGTCATCAGTGCAGCGTGATCCAGCAGGAAGCCCGCCAATTCTGGCACTTCCTGGAAAATACGCGGGCAGCGCGCCTCGCCCATTTCGGGAAAGCCCGTGGCGCGCGCATGGGCGAAGCGGGCAGGGGATGCCTGCGCGGCCTGGGCAATCTGCGTCAGCGCCACGCATTCCCCGCCCTGCATCGCCGTTGCCTCGCCCCGCAAGGCGCGCTGGATGGCGCTGCTTGAAAGCCATTGGATATCGGCGCGGGCGAAGACAATCACCTCATCCCCATCGCGCAAGGCCGGCCCGCCGCGTCCTTCCAAACTCCGCGCCAGATCGAAGGGCAGCAAATGGCGCTGGCCACTTCGCTGATCCGGGCGCAGCACTACGGCGAAGCGCGTATAGGGGTCAGGCCCCAATTGGCGATGATCCGCAATCAGGCCGCGCACCGTAAGCCCCTGCCGCCCACCGGCCGCGCGGGTGATTGGCATCGCCACATGGCCGGAAAGTCGAATGGTATTGGCCGCCACATCCGCCCCTGGCCGGACCAGCAGTGCATCGCCGCGCCTGAGGCTGGCATTGAGCCCAAGCTCCGCGAAACTGCGCCGCCCCTGTGCATCGCTTTGCTGCACCAAAAGCCGATTGCCACTGGGGCGGAGCGGCCCGCCGGCCAGCACCAGCGCGTCAGTCAGCGGCACAAAACCCTGTTTGGCCGGCAATTCATAAATCCCGGGCCGAGCCACATCGCCGGCAATCGCCACCACGCCACCCAGCGGGGGGACCAGAATGCGCTCACCCTCCCGCAGCGTCAGGTCAGCCTCCCCGGGGGCATCGGCCAAAAGCGGGTAGAGATCCACCTGCCGAGAGCCCGCCGGCCCCTCAATCCTGATGGCGCGGAGTGATCCGCTGCGCCGCACCCCCTCAGCCGCCGCCAAGGCGTCCAAAACACTCGCGAGCGCGGTCAGGGTTTGAAAGCCGGGGCGCATCACCTCGCCGCCCACGAAAACGCTGATTTGGCGGATCTGGCCGATGGATAAAAATACTTCCGAACCGCCAAGCTCCCGCGCCGCGCGGGCTTCCATATCGGCGCGCAGATCGGCAAGGCTGCGCCCGGCAGCCGGGATGGGCGGCAATTCGGGCAGCAGCAGCATGCCATCCCGCCCGATCCTGACCGAGAGCGTCTGCCGCGCGCGGCCACGCAGCGCGACCACCACCTCATCCCCCGGGCCCAAAATATAGGAACCAGGCAGGGCGCCAAAGCTCGGCGCAGGCTGAGCGCCGCCGCGAAAGGTCTCATAGCCAAATTGGCGGAGTTCCGTCTGTTCCAGCCTTTCGGCGAAAAAGGCTTCAATGCTGGAAAGGTTCGGTACTGGTCGCGGGGCGGGGGGTGCCGCTTGCGGCGCAGGGGCCGCGGGCGCTGAGGGCTGGGCGATGGCAGCTTCTAGGACCCTGGCCAGAATCTCGCGCTGCGCGCCGGGCGGGAGGTTCGGCAGATTGGCGCCGCCCGGCAGGCTTGGGGGAAGGCTGGGCGGGGCCAGGAATTGCGCGCCGGGCTGTGCGGTGGCGGGTGGCATGGCGGCCAAAAGCCCAAAAATCAGGGCGCTAAGGCGCATCATGATCGCTCTAAATAGCTTCTCCGATTTGGCGAATGATATCATTTAATGCACCCAAAAAGACAGTTGATTTTTTATTAACACAACCATAGATTGCTTTTCAATAATCTAAATCACCCAAGGAGAGTGCTGTGCCCGGTGATACCGTTCTCGGCGAAGCCCATCACAGTTCGGCCTTCCTGCCCGGCTGGCGCGCCTTGTGGCTGCGCGCTGATGCGGCTTGGCGGCTTGGCCCGCGGCCTGTCGTGCTTTTCGCCTGGCATCGTCTGCGCCTTGGCCTGGGCCTCGCGCACCGCGCCTTGCCTGATCTGCCCGCGCCACGCGGCCCCTTCCTGCCGGATGCTGAAGCATCACCGTCACCCAAGCGTGACTGGTACGGCCCCTTCAGCCCTGAAGCCCATGCGCTGGATGTGCTGACCCGCTCCGGGGAGGATATCCGCGCGCTTTGGGAGGCCCATCGCCTTGCCCCCTTGCTCAGCCTTGCCATGGCCGTGCGGCGACAACCCGAAGCCAGTCATTTGAACCAGGCCGAGGCGCTTTTGGCCGATTGGGCTGCCGCCAACCCGCCCTTTCGCGGCCCAGCTTGGGCCTGTGCGCAGGAAGCGGCGTTGCGCGCGATCGGCATCAGCCTGGCCCTTGCGTTGCTGGGTGCGGATCGCCGGCTGAGCACCGGCGCGCGTGAATTGCTCGCGCTCCATGCGCAGCGCATCCGCGCCACGCGCGCGTACGGTGCGGCGCAGGACAATAACCACCCGATCAGCGAAGCGGCTGGGCTTTTCATCTGTGGCCTGCTGCTGGGCAGGGTGCGCGATCAACGCGCGGGTGCGCGGGCGCTCTCGCGGGCCGTGGCTCGTCTCGTCTCGCCTTGCGGCGCCTTTGCCCAGGCCTCGCCCGCCTATCATCGGCTCATGCTGGATGTGCTCTCGATCGCCGAATGGTTTCGACAGCGCCATGGCGCGCCGGGCTTTGCCGCACCCTTCGCAGAGCGCGCTACCGCTGCCACGCAATGGCTGGGACGTGTCATGGCGCCTAATGGTGCCTTGCCCCGCATCGGGCCTTGCGATGATTCAGCCTTTGCCGATCTGTCTGGCCTTGGTGCTGGCGATGCCCGGGCCAGCCTGGAACGCGCATCTCGGCTTTTCCTTGGTGCCAGCGCCAGCTTACCAGAAGATCCAGGCTGCCGCGCGCTCGGCCTTGCCGAAAAGCCTCCTAAAGCGACGGAGCAAACCGAGCATTGGCGGAGCGCCGGCTGGTTCGGGCGCGGCGGAGCAGGGGGCGCGCGCGGCGTGCTGCGCACCGGCGTGCCGCTCCGCTTCCGCCCGGGGCAGGCGGATTTGCTGCATTTCGATCTTTGGGATGGCAATGAGAACCTGCTGCGTGATGGGGGCAGCGGCGCCTATTTGCCGCCACCCGGTTTTGATTGGTGGCAAAGGATGCTGGCTGGTGGGCTTGGGCATAACCTGATCACCTTTGATGATGCCGAGCCCATGCCGCGGCTTGGCCCCTTTCTATTCGGGCGCTGGCCGCGCTGCCGCGCCATTCCTGATGGCGCGAAAACCCGTGATTGGCGCGGCAATCGCCATGCGCGGCGCATTGAATGTCGCGGGCGGCTTTGGCGGGTAGAAGATCGGGTGCGGGGCAATTTCCGGCGCCTCGCACTCCGCTGGCGGCTTTGTCCCGGCGATTGGCAACGCATCGGAGATGGCATTGAAAGCGCCAAGGCGCGCATCACGATCAGCGCTGATGCGCCCTTCAGCCTGGAATTGATCCGCGGCTGGGAAAGCACAGCCTATGGGCGGGTGGAACCGGCACCCGTGCTGGAACTCCGCGCCCAGCGCCCGATCGGGCGGATTTTTACCGATATCGCTCTGCCCAAAATGAGGCCTGGGTGATGCCGCTGCCGCTGCTGCTGATGGGGCTTTGGGCTTGGCGTGCCAGGCTGGCGCTGATCCTGCTGCTGCTTTGGGTGGGGGGCGCTGCGGCGATCTTGCTTTGGCCGCGCGGCCATGTGGCGCGCGCCCAGGTGGCGCCGGCGGAGACCACGGCCTTTGCTATTTCGTCCCTGCTATCGACACATCCGCTGAGCTTGGGGCAGGGGTTGGATACGCGCCCTGGAGGTAACTTCGCCATTTATCTGGCCGCGCTGCGCTCGCCCGAGGCTGCGCGGATGCTGACCACCGAAACCCCGCTGCTGCAGGATATGGAACGCGCACGGCAAGCCTCACCGCTTTGGCCCTTGCGCGTTTTGCTCGGGCTTAATCGGTCGCTTGATGCCGATGATGTATTGGTCTGGCTGGAACGCTATTTGTCGGTAAGTCAGAACCTTGGCAGCATTACTTGGACGCTTGAAGTAATCCATCCCGACCCGGTGCTGGCGCTGCAAAGCCTGATCAGCCTGCACCGTTTTGCCGAGGCCAAGGTGCGCGCTGACCTTGCTGACCAAGCGGCACGCCGCGTCACGGCGTTGGAAGTGCGGCTTTCCGGCGAAAGCGATATCTTCCTCCGCAATAGCCTCTACGATCTTCTGGCGCAGCAGCAGCGCGCCGGTCTGGTGGTGGCGGCGGATGAGGCTGTGGCGGCACGGCTGATCGCCGCCCCCATGGTGGAAGCCCGCGCTTCGCGGCCTAATCGGCCCCTTTTGCTTGGGCTCTGGCTGCTGGTGGTACCTTTCGCGGTCTTCATGGCAGCAGCGGGCGTCTTGCTGACGCGTATCGCGTTTCGTGATGCCGCGCTGGTCACGCGCAGCCCGGCCATGCAGGGGGATTGAAGGTGCGGGCTGATGGCAGGCAAGCCGCGCCGCCCCATGATGCGCTGGCCTGGCCGGCGGGGGGGGGC
>CAMCEP010000091.1 GCA_945873675.1 Asaia bogorensis | reverse complement strand
GCATTGATTGGCGCGCTTCACCCTTGCGCGCGCCAAGCCTAGCCGGCTTACCGCCAGCTTTCCTGATGACCGCGGGTGTTGATCCGCTCGTGGATGAAGGCATTGCCTATGCGAAGCGCCTGGATGAGGAAGGCGTGAATGTCACGCATCTGCATGTTGCGGATCAGATTCATGCCTGCCTGACCATGGGGCGCTTTATTCCGAAATCAGATCTGGTGCTGCAACATGCCGCCGCCAGTCTGCGGGCGCATTGGGGAAGCTAGTATCAGCGCTTCACGCCAAGCTTCATTTCGCGATACCAGATGTAAAGCCCTGCCCCCACCAGGATCAGGATACCAAGGAAATCCCATGCATCCGGCATTTCTGCCCAGATCAGGGCACCAAGCGCCGTGGTCCAGATGATTGCCGAATATTCAAAGGGGGCGAGCAAGGAAGCCTCCCCCTTTCGGTAGGCGTCCGTCATCATGATTTGCGCAATCGCTGATACAAGGCCGATGCCGGCCAGCAGCGCCCATTGCACGGGGCTCGGCCAGACCCAAACGGGGATCATCGCAATCCCGGCCAATACAGACGAGAAAAACGCAAACCAAAACACAATGGCAACGCCGCTTTCGCCAGCCTGACCCATTTTGCGAATGGTGATCATGGCCAAGGCCCAAGCCAGCGCGCCCAACAGGCAAAGCCCCAGCGCAAGCCATTGCGTATCCGTGGTGCCCTGTTCGGGCCGCACCATCAGCAGCACGCCGCAAAACCCAACCAACACCGCAAGCCAGCGGCGCCAGCCAACCTTCTCACCCAGAATGGGGATCGCAAGCAGCGTCAGGAACAATGGCATGGTGAAGCCAAGTGCCGTCACGGTCACCAGCGGCAGATAGACATAGCCGTAGAAGGAACCGACCATGCCCATCATGCCGAAAATCGTGCGCAACACATGGCTGCCGGGATTGCGCATCCGCAGCGCCGCAAGGCCGCCAGCGCCGATCACCACGGGCAAAAGCGGGATCAGCGCAAAGAAATTGCGGAAGAAAATCACCTCCGCCACCGGAATGCCCGTGCCGATGGTCTTGGCAAAGGCCGCCGAGATGGAAAAACTTGCCGCCGCCAGAATCACCAGCATCACGCCACGGCGGCGCGCATGCCGGGTCCGGGCGGGATCTTGGGGAGGGGAATCGTTTTGTTGCATGTGACTGGCTTGGCATTCCTACCCCCAAACCAGCCCCAACGGCAGAGGTTTTGTTCCGCCAATTTCTGGCCTAGCCTAACTGCCCAAGGAAACGCCCAGGAAACGCATGACTGAATTGCTTTATCGCGAAGATGCCTATGCTGCAGAAATCACCGCCAAGGTGCTTGCCGCCTCGGCCGAAGCGATCATCACGGACCGGACGAATTTCTACGCCCAGGCCGGCGGCCAGCCCGGTGATACCGGCGTGCTGCGCTGGGCGGGCGGCGAGGCGCGCATCGCCAATACCACCAAAGGGCCGGAAGATTCCGTGCTGCATGTGCCGGAAGCCGGCGCTGCCTTGCCGGAACTGGGGGCGACAATCACGCTCGCGCTTGATTGGCCGCGTCGCCTTCGCCTGATGCGCATGCACACAACGCTGCACCTTTTGTGCAGCCTCATCCCCGGCGCGGGTGTGACGGGCGGGCAGATCGGGCTTGAGAAGTCGCGCCTGGATTTCGATCTGCCGGATCCACCCACCAAGGAAAGCCTCACCGAAGGGCTGAATGCGCTGATCGCTGCCAATCATCCCATCACGCAGGAATGGATTTCCGAAGCGGAACTGGATGCCAATCCCAGCCTGGTGCGCACGCTTTCCGTCCAGCCGCCGCGTGGCGCCGGGCGCATTCGTCTGGTGC
The DNA here is from genome assembly GCA_945873675.1 of Asaia bogorensis. Lineage (GTDB taxonomy): Bacteria > Pseudomonadota > Alphaproteobacteria > Acetobacterales > Acetobacteraceae > Neoroseomonas > Neoroseomonas bogorensis_C. The sequence goes on along the minus strand of CAMCEP010000091.1, from coordinate 7,821 downwards.
GTATTGGCAACGCTGATGCGCCGATTGATCTGCAACCCTGTGGCGGCACGCATGTGCGCCATACCGGTGAGATCGGGCGCGTTGAAGTCACGAAAATCGAAAACAAGGGCAGGCAGAATCGCCGCGTATCCCTGGTGTTGGTGGAGGATTGATCCATGCATGATCTGGTTTCAACCGAATGGCTGGCCGGCGCACTTGGCGCGCCTGATCTGATGGTGTTTGACGCCACCAAATACCTGCCCAATGAACCCTTTGACGGCCTGACCAAATATCGCGAAGCGCATATTCCGGGCGCGCGTTTCTTTGATATTGATGTGGTGGCCGATCCCGACACCACCCTGCCGCATATGGCCCCAACCGCCGGCCGCTTCGCGCGGCTGATGGGGGAAATTGGCATCAGCAATGCAACGCGCGTGATCTTCTACGATCAGAAGGGGCTGCAATCCTCGGCGCGCGGCTGGTGGCTGATGAAGCTGTTTGGGCATGAGAAGGCCGCCGTGCTGGATGGTGGCCTGCCGAAATGGTTGGCAGAAGGCCGCGCGACTGAAAGCGGCGACGCCAAGCAAGCCGCCCCCACCAGCTACACGCCGGATTTCCGCGCCGATCTGGTCAAAGGCATTGGCGATGTGAAGCGCATCATCGCCAGCGGTAGCGCGTTGATCCTGGATGCGCGTGCAAAAGGCCGCTTTGATGGCTCAGCGCCGGAACCGCGCCCGGGCCTGCCTTCTGGCCATATGCCGGGTGCCAAAAGCGTGCCCTTCAATGAATTGCTCAATGCCGATTTCACCATGAAGGATGCAGCTACGCTGCGCGCGCGTTTCGCCGCTGCGGGTGCGGATGGCGGCAAGCCCATCGTCACCAGCTGCGGCACAGGTGTTACCGCCTGCATCCTGGCGCTTGGCCTGAAAGAGGCCGGGCTTGGTGATGCCGCGATTTACGATGGTTCCTGGACCGAATGGGCCGGCAGGCCTGAAACCCAAAAGGAAAAGAGTAGCTGATATGGCCGACAACAACGCCAAACACGGGCAAGGCTTTGCCACCCGCATGTCTCATGCCGGGCGCGCGGGAACGCGTGCGCATGGCTTCGTCAATCCGCCCGTGCATCGCGGCTCCACCGTGCTGCACCCGAATTCTGAATCGCGCCGCACCTTTCAGAAGGACAAATGGAACCGCGTGATGACCTACGGCACCGCCGGCGGTCCCACGCAATATGCTTTGGAAGATGTGGTCGCTGAAATTGAAGGCGGCACACGCTGCGTGCTGGTTGGGACGGGTTTGGCGGCGGTGACGGTGCCGCTGATGGCGTACCTCAAGACCGGCGATCATTGCCTGATGCCGGATTCCGCTTACGGCCCGGCGCGCAATGTCTGCAATGGCCTGCTGAAGGATTGGGGGGTGGAGACCACCTATTACGATCCACTGATTGATGAGGCCGGCATCCGCGCCCTGATCCGCCCGAATACCAAGGTCGTTTATACCGAAAGCCCCGGCAGCCACACATTCGAAGTGCAGGATGTGCCGGCCATTGCGCGGGCCGCGCATGCCGCCGGCTGCGTGGTGATGATGGACAATACCTGGGGCATTCATCACTTCATGCCCTTCCAGCATGGTGTGGATGTTTCGATCCAGGCGCTGACAAAATATGTCGGCGGGCATTCGGATGTGCTGCTGGGCTCCATCACCGTGAATAGCGAAAAGGATTATGAGATTGTGCGCGGCGCGGCCTCCCAAATGGGGCACTTCGCGGCACCGGATGATTGCTGGCTGGCGCTGCGTGGTGCGCGCACCATGCCTGTTCGCTTGCAGCAGCAGGAGAAAAGCGGGCTTGAAGTGGCGCGCTGGTTTGAAAACCGGCCAGAGGTGCTGAGTGTACTGCACCCTGCCCTGCCATCACACCCACAACACGCCTTGTGGAAGCGTGATTTCACTGGCGCCTGCAGCCTATTCGGCGTGGTGTTCAAGCCGCACTATACGGAAGCGGATATCTTCAACTTCATTGATAATCTGAAGCTTTTTGGCATTGGCGCTTCCTGGGGTGGGTTTGAAAGCCTCGCACTGCCCACCACCGGCTTTATCACCCGCACCGCGACCAGCCCGGATATGGGCGGCTTTACGGTGCGCATTCATATCGGGCTTGAGGATGTCGGCGATCTGGTCGCTGATCTGACGCAGGGCTTGGCGACGCTGCCCAAGTAAGGCAGCAGACAAAGAAACGCCCGCGCAAGCGGGCGGCCCAACAGGTTCAGCGTGCGCGCGTTTCGTCCTGGATAACGCGCCGCGCCGCCTCTCGATCTGCTCTGGATGGTGCGGTAGCTGTGTTATAACCCGCGACAAGGAGGGCGACAGGGAGCGCGAGAAGACCGAAGCCTCCGGCAATTCCAAATCCAGAACTGTTATCGAGAGATCTGTTGTTGTAACATCCCCGTTCGACCCGCTCGTCGCCAAGACAAGGCCTCGTAAAGGGCTCCGCCTGCTGAGGCACCTCAGCGCGATCCGCGCAACCAGACAGCGAAATCATTGCAGAAAAAACCAATGTTATTCTCACGGGTCTGATCATGAAATTTACCCTTGCCGCTTCAAGCCCTGCGCAGATAACTATTTTATGTGCCGGTAACAAGAATAACCTTCGTAGGGCCGATCAAAAATAGACCTGACTATTCACGCGGACCGCCGCCGGAGCTCAAAACGCCCCAACCCCGGTTACTGCTGGCTGCGGCCTGTTTCCACGCCACGCTGATACGCGCGCTGTTCATTCTGACGCGATTGGCCGACCGCATAGCCACCAAGCGCGCCAGCGCCAGCGCCGATCAAAGCCCCCCAGCCGGCATTGCCGGAAAAGGACCCAATCGCCGCGCCACCCACCGCACCAAGCCCCGTGCCAATCGCGGTACTGCGCTGCTTGTCGGTCATGTCAGCGCAACCAGAAAGCGCAAGGACCGCCACTGAAGCGATCCCCATTTTCCATGGTATGTTCATCGAATTCTCCTCAACGCTGACGGATCACTGGGGCACACATGGTTTGTGTGGAAATGGGAATAACTGGGCCAATTTGTACGGTCCGATCCATGCTGACCAACCTGGCCGAAGGCGCTACCTGCCCAGCTCCGCGCAAAGCGCCCATGCCCGGTGGGCAATAGGCCATGGTGTGAAGCGGCAGCCCGCCCACAGAGCCCTGCGACATCCCAGCATCAAACATCGCGCCCAGGCAGAAATCCGCAGCGTGATAAAATTGTCCTGCCGGGGCGCCCATCGCGGTTTCAGCAAGGCTTGCCTCATCTGCCCGCAAAGCAGCCCAGCCTGGAAAATCACGCGGCACGTCAAGCACCCGCGAAGCCTCTCGTGCCAGGGCGGATGGGGTGATTCCGATCACCAGCAAAAACACCATCAAAAGGCGGTGTAGCCAAAGCTGTGCAAGCATCGCGCCCGCCTATCGCCGCGCCGGGCGCGTAGTGCAGGGGTATTGCGCGGCAGCGAAGCGGAGCAGCCCATCAGCTGCGCGCAGCCCATCGAATTGTGGATTCGCCACTGCCCAGGCAACAAAGCTGGCCGCTACCTGATCAAGTGTGGGGGAAGGCTCCGGCAGGCAGAAATTCGCCCTTGTACCCTGGCGCTTATGCATAGCATCGCTGGTCTGGCCTGCGCCCACCAGCAAGCCATGGCAGAAATGCACAGCCGCCGCATAAGCCGGTTCCTGCGCGTTGGCACCACAAAGCCGCGCCAATGCGCCCGTTGTGCCAGACGTAAACGTATCACCATTAATTGCGTTGGTCTGCGCCAAGACAAGTGAGGCTGAAAAACTCACCGAAGCGAAGATCAGCGCAGAAAGGCTGAAGCCCAATAAACGAGACGCCATTGCACTCTCCCAAACTGCGAAAGCGCGTGACCCTAGTTTGCGTGGAACTATTCTGACAATTCAATTATCCGCCAGTGCCTGCGGCATATCCCCACATTTCGCACAGTAGCCTTCAATTTCTACCGTTGTGCGCGCAGCGGAAAAACCGGCCTTTGCAGCCGCAGCGATAATCGCTTCAGCCACCGCATGATCGGAAATCTCCCGCGTCATGCCGCAGCCGCGACAGATCAAGAATTGGTGCGGATGGTCATGTCCATGGTCATGATGCACGCCATGGCCTTCCAAAGCCTCATTACAGCCCATGAAGGCATTCAGCCTTTCAAGCCGATGGATCAAACCCTGTTCAAGCAAGAAATCGAGCGCGCGATAAACGGTGGGCGGCGCAGCCTTGGCGCGGCTCGCCTTCAATTGATCAAGCAACGCATAGGCCCCGATCGGGGCTTCTGCCTCCAGCACCAGCCGCAGTACATCGCGGCGCAGCGGCGTAAGCTGTACCCCGCGCGTCTGGCAAAGCGCCTCTGCCCTTTCAAGCGCTGTCATGTCATTCGACGTCCCGTGCATTCCTCTTCCTAGCAGAAGTTGTGAGTGTTATAAAGTAACAATGACGCAGACCACCACCCCAATCTCCGCCCCTGCCCGCGAAGCCTTGCTTGCCGCGCTGAAACCCGATTCCGCCGGGCTCATCCCCGCCATCGCCCAGCAGCATGATACGGGCGAAGTGCTGATGATGGCCTGGATGAATAAGGAAAGCCTGGCGGAAACACTCGCAACCGGCCGGGTCTGCTATTATTCGCGTTCCCGCAAGGCGCTGTGGCGCAAGGGCGAAACATCCGGCCAGGTGCAGATGCTGGTGGACCTCCGGCTTGATTGTGATGGCGATACCATCCTGCTGCTCGTGGATCAGCAGGGCGTTGCCTGCCATACCGGGCGGCGCAATTGCTTCTACCGCGCCCCACGTGGCGATGCGCTGGCCAATATCGCGGAGCCGCTGATGGACCCGGAAGCGCTCTACCGCAAATGACGCTCATTCCTGTCACGGTGCTGACCGGCTTTCTGGGCGCGGGCAAGACCACGCTGTTGAACCGGCTGCTGAAGCATACCGAGATGGCCGGCTGTGCCGTGCTGATCAATGAATTCGGCGAAATCGGCCTGGATCATCTGCTGGTCGAAAAGCTTGATGAAGATACTGTGCTGCTCAATGCCGGCTGCCTTTGCTGCACCATTCGCGGCGATTTGCAGCGCGCTTTGCGTGATTTGGCACTGAAGGCCGAAGCCGGGCATGAAATTCGCCGCGTGCTGATTGAAACCACCGGCCTGGCTGATCCCGCGCCCATTCTGCAAACACTGATGAGCGATCCGGTGGCGCTGCGTTCCTTCCGCTTGGATGGCGTGGTGACGGTGGTGGATGCGGTGCTCGGCACCACAACGCTAGACAGCCAGATTGAAGCCGTGAAGCAGGCCGCCGTCGCGGATCGGCTGATCTTGAGCAAGACGGATATCGCGAGCGCTGATCAAATCAGCACGCTTGAAACAAGGCTACGCGCGCTCAATCCCGGCGCACCAATCCAGCGCGCTGTGGCGGGAGATGTCCCGCCGGATTTCCTATTCGGCGCGGGCGGCTTTGATCCCAGCGCAAAAATTGCCGATGTCGCTGCCTGGTTGGCGGCGGAAGCGGCGCATCACCATCATCACGACCATCACCATGATCCGAACCGCCATGATGCACGCATCCAGGCCTTTGGCCTCACCTTCGCCGAACCTCTCCCCTGGGAGGGGCTGGCGAGCTGGCTTGAAATGCTCGCCATCACGCGCGGCGCCAGCATCCTGCGGCTAAAAGCAATCCTGAACCTGCAAGGGGAAGATCGCCCAGTGGTCCTGCATGGCGTGCAGCATGTGTTTCATCCACCGGAACGCCTGGCCGCCTGGCCGACAGGGCATGATCGGCAATCCCGCCTTGTCTTCATCCTGCGCGATCTGGACCGCGCCGTGGTGGTAGAAGGGCTGGCGGCCTTTCTGCAAGCGGCGCGTGACAAGGCTGCGCTGGCGGCGGGCACAACATGATTCCGCCGCACCGTAATCTCCGCTAATACCCCGCTATGCCCCTTGCCCCTTTGACCTTCGAAACACTCTCTGGTGCGGCGCTCACCGCGCGGCTGGATGCGCTTGCCGGTCTACGCATTCGTGTCTTTCGCGAATGGCCGTATCTGTATGATGGCGATCCTGCCTATGAGGCGCGCTACCTTGCGGCCTATGCGCAAAGCCCGGGCGCCTTGGTCGTGGCGGCCAGCACGGCGCAAGGAGAAGCGGTTGGCATGGCCACTTGCCAGCCCGGCAAGGAAGCGGGCGAAAAGCTCCGCGCTTCCTGGGCTAGTGCTGGGCTGGATGCGGCGACGCTATGTTATTTCGGTGAGAGCGTATTGCTGCCCGAATATCGCGGCCAGGGCGCGGGCGTTCGGTTTTTTGAGGAACGCGAAGCCCATGCGCGCCGCTTGGGGCTTTCCATCGCGGCCTTCTGTGCCGTTGTGCGCAATGAGAATGACCCGCGCCGGCCACGCGATTACACGCCGCTGGATGGGTTTTGGCGTAATCGCGGCTATGAAGCGCGGCCTGATATATCAACGGTGATGTCATGGCGCGAAGTGGACGATACGCGCGAAACACCGCATGTGCTTTCCTTCTGGATCAAACAGCTTTCATGACGGAAGCCGCCCCCATCCGCCTTGGCCTGCTGCAATATCCGGTGGGGCGCCCGGCCTCCATCGCGGATTTCGCCAAAGGGCTTGATCGCTGGCTGGAAGAAGGCCGCGCGAGCGCGGATTTGCTGGTGCTGCCGGAATATGCCGCCGTGGAACTCGGCGCCGGGCTGAATGGTGGCGAGGCGACTGAAGCCGCAGAGCTTGCCGCCATGATCACCGCCGCGCCGGATATCCTGACCGCGATGCGCGATGCCGCGCGGCGCCACCGCATCTGGCTCCAACCTGGCAGCTTGCCGATGCGCGCGCCCGATGGCCGTGTGATCAATCGCGCACCCTTGATCACGCCAGAAGGCCGCGTCGCCTTTCAGGATAAACGCGCCATGACGCGGTTTGAGACTGAACGTTGGGGCATCAGCCAAGGCGCTGATCCCAATGTGTTTGACACGCCCTGGGGCAGGATTGGCATTTCCATCTGCTATGATATCGAATTCCCGAAGCATGCGCGCGTGCAGGTGATGGCCGGCGCCTGGCTGATCCTTTCGCCAAGCTGCACGGATACGCTCGCTGGTTTCAATCGCGTGCATTTCTCTGCCCGCGCCCGCGCCTTGGAAAACCAATGCTATGTCGCCATCACGCCAACAATCGGTGATGCGCCTTGGTCAGCGGCGCTTGATGTCAATCGCGGTCGCGCCGGTGTTTTTGGCCCGATGGATCGCGGCTTTCCTGCCGATGGCATTCTGGCCGAAGGCGAAATGGATGCGCCCGGCTGGGTATTTTGCACGCTCGATCCCAGCTTGATTGAGGCCGTGCGGCGAGATGGTGCTGTCCTTAATCACCGCGATTGGCCAAGGGCGCCCTTCGGCTCACCCAAACCCGCCAGCTTCGCATGACGCTGATCTACATCATCGCCGGAGAGGCTTCGGGCGATGTGCTCGGTGCGCGCCTGGTCGCGGCCTTGCGCAAGGCACGCCCTGATCTGAATTTTGCCGGCATCGGCGGCGAACGCATGGCCGAACAGGGCATGCCAAGCCTTTTTCCCTACCGCGAATTGGCGCTGATGGGCCTGCTGGAAGTGCTGCCGCGCATTCGGCAATTGAAGCGCCGCCTGGCGGAGACCGAGGCCGATATCCTCACACGCCAACCCGCGCTTCTGGTTACGATTGACAGTCCCGGTTTTACGTTGCGGATCGCGGAGGCCGTGAAGCCGCGCGGCATCCCGGTGATGCACTACGTCGCACCTCAGGTCTGGGCCTGGCGGCCGGGGCGCGTCAA
>CAMCEP010000090.1 GCA_945873675.1 Asaia bogorensis | reverse complement strand
CGGGCACAGAAACCCCCGGCACCAGCACGGCATAGACAATAAAGGCAATCGAAGGCGGGATCAGGATATCGGTGGCCGCCGCAGCACCCACGGTGCTTGCGATGAAAGGTCGCGGATAGCCATCCTCCGCCATGCTTTTCGTCACCACCTGACCCACCGCCGCGCTGGTGGCTGGACCTGAGCCTGAGATGCCGCCAATCACCATGGCGACAAGCACCGCCACGGAAGCGAGCGCCCCGCGCCCCGCGCCGACCAGCGCGGTTGCGAAACGCACCAACCGAAGTGCTACCCCAGTGCGGTCAAACACACTGCCCACCAGCACGAACATGGGAATGGCGATCAGGGGATATTTCGCAATGCCGGCATAGACATTGGTGGGCATCGCCATGATGGATTGATCCGCAAGCCAAATGGCGAAAGCGCCGGCCAGCCCAAGACAAATCGCGACCGGCACACCGCCCGCAAGCAGCACAGCAAAGGCGAGGAATAGGATGGTGGCGATCATGGTTCAGCCATCCTCTCCGCGAGCCAACCGGATCAGCCGGCCCGCCGCGCGCGCAATGACCAAAAGCGAGACCAAAGGCAGCCAGCCAGTATAAAGCCATTGCGGATTGCCAAGCCCGTTGGAGAGCACTTCAAAGCGATATTCATCATAGGCCAGTTTGGCGCCGAAAATGGCGAGCAAGCCAAAGCAGATAATGGCAAGGATCAGCGCCAGCATTTCTGCCCGGCGCTGCCCAAGCTTGCCCATGAGATCAGTAAAATACCCAACCCGGATATGCCGCCCGGTTGCGATGGCAAGCGCGGTGCCGATCAACGCAATCACCACCATCAGCACTACCGAATATTCTTCCGTGATAGCAAAAGAAACATTCGTAAGGTAACGCGCCAGCACATTGGCCGCCGTAATCAGCGCCATGGCCGCCATGGCCATGGCGAGCAGCACGCGTTCGAAACTGAGCGGAATGCGGGTTTTCGGATCCGGAAGCGTTGCCCCCGGATCCAACTCAACACTCATGGGGCGTCAGGCAATCGCGCGCGCAATGGCGGCTTCGGCCTTTTGCACCAGGGCGCTGCCCACGGTCTGCGCCCATTTGTCAAAAACCGGCCGCGTGGCGCGGGCGAAAGCCTGCTTTTCAGCCGGTGTCAGTTCCGCCACTGCCACACCGCGGCGGACGCATTCTTCAATGGAGGAACGATCCCCATCAATGCCAAGGCCCTTGCGCGCCGCGGCGATTTGCTTCTGGGCGGCTTCCCGCGCGCAGGCAATGACAAGGTCACGATCTGCCGGCGCGAAGCTATCCATCACTGCCTTGGAAGCCACAAAAATCGCCGCATCGGCGCAGTAATTCCAGATGGTAAGATGCTTCTGCGCCAGCGTATCCATGCGGAAGCCCAGGAACAGATTGACCGGGTTTTCCTGCCCATCCACCGCACCGGTGGAAAGGGCAGGTTGCAGATCAGCAAAGGACATTTGCACCGGATTGGCACCAAGCCCCTGATAGATTTCGCTGAAAATCGCGCCCGCCGCGAAGCGAATTTTCAGGCCGCGCAGATCTTCCGGCTTCCTGATTTCGCGCTTGCTGTTGGAGATTTCGCGGAAGCCGTTCTCGCCCCAGGCGACCGGCGTCACATCGCGGCTGGTCAGCGTGCCGAACAAATCGCGCCCGACTTCCCCATTGATGATCGCGTCATAAGCGCGGTGATTGGGCATCAGGAAGGGCAGCGAAAAGATGTTCATTTCGCGGATTTGCGGGGAGATATTGATGGTGGAAAACACCGCCATATCAATCACGCCCTGGCGCATCGCGACCAATTCGCGCGTTTGATCGCCGCCGACCAATTGGCTGCCCGGATAGACTTTCATATTGATCCGCCCGCCGGAGCGTTCCGTGACCAGCTCCGCCCAGGTGAAGGCACCGTCGGAGATCGGCAGCGGGCGATTGCCCACAACCGAGACCTTGTATTCGGCGCGGTATTGCCCCTGGGCGCGCGCAATGCTGGGGACGGCCAGGCCAAGCGCCCCGGCGCCCAGCAGCAGGTTACGGCGCGTTGCGCCCTGGAATGGGGTGTTCATGGCGTTCTTCTCCCTTTGGTAAAGTCCAGACTATGATCATCACTTGCCCAAGGCCAGCGCCGGAGGCAAGCGAAACATCGCGCGAACCGCCGGAAGGGCGCCGCAAAAAAAGGAGACGCCGCATGATCCCGACTTCCAACCTGGGCGCCATGCTGCTGCAAACCGCCCGCCGCCTGCCGGACCGCCCGGGGCTGATCTGGCGCGACAGGGTCTGGAACTGGGCGGAAATCGCGGCACGGGCCTGTGCCGCCGCTGCCGGCTTGCGCGCGCGCGGCATTGGTGCCGGGGATCGCGTGCTGATCCATTCACGCAATAACAACGCGATTTTCGAAGGTGTCTGGGCCTGTTGGCTGATTGGCGCCGTTTGGGTGCCGACGAATTTCCGCCTGAGCCCGCCGGAAGCCGCCTATCTGGCCGGGTCTTCGCGCTGCAAGGCGCAGATATTCGATGTTGCCTTTCCGGAACATCGCGCTGCCTGCCGCGCGGAAAACCCGGCCTGCGGGCTGGATATCGCGATTGGCGAAGGTGCGGGCTTTTCCTGGGAGGATTTGATCGCGGAAGGTACTGCCGCGCCCGTGACGCTGCCCGCCGATGTGGATCGCGACCATCCGGCCTGGTTCTTCTATACCTCCGGCACCACGGGCCGGCCAAAGGGCGGCATTCTGACCCATGGGCAGATGGCATTTGTCATCAACAACCATATCGCTGATCTGATGCCGGGGCTGACTGAAAACGACGCGTCCTTGGTCGTGGCGCCGCTTTCACATGGCGCTGGCGTGCATGCGCTATCGCAAGTGGCGCGCGGCGCGGTCTCCATCCTGCTGCCCGGTGAGCGGTTTGATGTGCCGGAAGCCTGGAGATTGATTGAGGCGCATCGTGTTTCAAACATGTTCACCGTGCCGACCATCCTGAATACGCTTTGTCGTGATCCCGCCGTGGATACGCATGATCATGCGTCGCTGCGCCACGTGATCTATGCCGGCGCGCCGATGTATCGGGAGGATCAGAAATACGCGCTGAGCAAGCTCGGCCCCTGCCTGGTGCAGTATTTCGGCCTTGGCGAAGTGACCGGCAATATCACCGTGCTGCCGCCCGCCTGGCATAGTCTGGAAGATGATCCTGCCATGCCGATCGGTTCCTGCGGCTATCCGCGCACGGGGATTGAGGTCGCCATTTTGGATACGGCGAATCAGCCCTTACCCGCTGGCGAAACCGGCGATATTTGCGTGCGTGGCCCTGCGGTATTCGCTGGCTATTTCGAAAATGATGCCGCCAATGAAAAGGCCTTCGCCGGCGGATGGTTCCATACCGGTGACCTCGGCCATTTGGATGCGCGCGGCTTTTTGTACATCACGGGTCGCGCTTCGGACATGTATATCTCTGGCGGGTCCAATGTTTACCCGCGTGAGGTGGAGGAAGCGCTGCTGACACACCCATCCGTCGCGGAAGCCTGTGTGGTGGGCGTGCCGGACGCGAAATGGGGTGAAAGCGGGGTTGCTGTGCTGGTGGCCGAAGCGGGTGCCACGATTGATCCGGCGGCAGTGATGGCGCATCTGGATGGAAAGCTTGGGCGCTATAAATGGCCGGCTAAGATCGTGGTGTGGGATGCGCTGCCGCGTTCTGGTTACGGCAAGGTCCCGAAGAACGAGGTGAAGCGCCTGCTGATCGAACGCGGACAGGCGTAAGGCTGATCAGGCGGGCGGCGGCAGCCGTTTGCCCGTTTCAGCATCAAAGACATGCAGATGTTCGGTGCGCGGCGCGATTTCCAGCACCGCAGCTGAGGGCGGCGCGCCGGGCAGGCGCAAGGCCATGATTTCACCGGAAGCAAGCTTGCCATGCACCACGCATTCCGACCCCAGCGGTTCAACCAGATCAATGGTCAGGCGAAGTGGTCCCATCAGGCTGATATGTTCTGGGCGAATGCCGAGTGTTACCTTCTGCCCAGGGCGCGTGGCGTATTGGCCGGGTGGCAGGGCGATGATGTTGCCATCCGAAAGCGTGGCGGCCTTGGCATCTTCCGTGATGGTGGCGGGCAAGAAATTCATCGAAGGGCTGCCGATGAAGCCCGCGACATAGGTATCAGCGGGGCGCTCAAAAATTTCCATGGGAGAGGCGATTTGCGCGGCACGGCCCTCATGCATGACAACCAACCGATCGCCGAGCGTCATCGCCTCCACCTGGTCATGCGTGACGAAAAGGCTGGTGACGCCAAGCCGGCGTTGCAGGCGCTTGATCTCCGCGCGCATGGCAACGCGAAGCTTCGCATCCAGGTTCGAAAGCGGTTCATCAAACAGGAACAGCTTCGGTTCACGCACAATGGCGCGGCCCATGGCAACGCGTTGGCGTTGACCGCCGGATAACTCCCGCGGGCGGCGATCAAGCAATTCGGAAAGGCCGAGCAGATCGGCGGCTTCCTGAACGCGGCGCTTGATATCTTCCTTTGAAAGGCCGCGAATGCGCAGACCATAGGCCATATTGTCGAAGACGCGCATATGCGGATAAAGCGCGTAATTCTGAAACACCATGGCGATATCGCGCGCGGCAGGCTCAAGCGCCGTCACGTCCCGATCATCAATCAGCACCGTGCCACCCGTGCTGCGTTCCAGCCCCGCCACGATGCGCAGCAAGGTTGATTTGCCGCAGCCGGAAGCGCCGACAATGACAATCATCTCCCCATTCTGCACGACAAGATCAATGCCATGCAGCACGCGCACCGCGCCGAAATTCTTGACGATGCCGGAAAGCTTGAGTTCAGCCATGGGGGTTTCTCATTTCTCGGTCTCGACCAATCCCTTGACGAACCAGCGCTGCATCAGGATCACGATGGCAACGGGGGGCAGAAGTGCCAGCACCGTAGTCGCCATGACCAGATGCCATTCCGTATCCCCCTGGGAGCCCAGCATTTTCACAATGCCGATCATGATGGTTTCCACATCGGTGGAGGTCGTCACCAGCAGCGGCCAAAGATATTGGTTCCAGCCATAGACGAATAGAATGACGAAAAGGGCGGCGATATTGGTGGCCGATAGCGGCAGCACCACATCCTTGAAAAAACGGATCGGGCCCGCGCCATCCATCTTGGCGGCTTCCACCAATTCATCCGGGATAGTCAGGAAGAATTGCCGGAACAGCAGGGTCGCGGTGGCGGAAGCAATCAAAGGCACGATTAACCCAGCATAGGTATTCACCAGGCCAAGATCAGATACCACCTGGAAGGTCGGGAAAATCCGCACCTCAACCGGCAGCATGAGGGTGATGAAAATCGCCCAGAAGAACAGCATGCGCCCGGGGAAGGCGAAGAAGGCGACTGCATAGGCCGAGATGATGGAAATCGCGATTTTGCCGAAGGTGATCAGCAGCGCCATGATCGCGCTATTGAACATCATGGTCGAAACCGGCACCCCAGCGCGTTGCTTGTTACCCTGGCCCCAGACAGCGCTATAGTTCGCAGCGGCCTCAGCGCCTGGAAGTAAGGGCACATCGCCGCGCCCGATGGTCGCGGCATCATGGGTGGAACCCATCAGTACAATCCAGATCGGCAGCGCGAAAAGCAGCACGCCCAGCACCAGCAAAATATGCGTTAGCATATCTGTCTGGGGGGTGCTGCCGGCCATCCCCGTGGCGGCGGCGATGCTGTTGCGCGCTTCGGCCATCAGTAATGCACCTTGCGTTCGATAAAGCGGAATTGCACCAAGGTCAGCGCCATGACCGCAATCATCAGTACGACCGACTGCGCAGAGGATGAGCCGATATCCAGATTGACCCGGCCATCAATATAGGCGCGGTAGATCAGGGTTTGCGTGGCATTGCCCGGCCCACCCTTAGTCAGTGCATCAATAATGCCGAAGGTGTCAAAGAAGGCGTAGGTGATGTTGATCACCAGCAGGAAGAAGGTGGTGGGCGACAGCAGCGGGAAGATCACCGTGCGAAAGCGATGCAGGGGTGACGCGCCATCAATGGCGGCCGCTTCCAAAACGCTGCGCGGGATGGATTGCAGTCCGGCCAGGAAGAACAGGAAGTTGTAGGAAACCTGTTTCCAGGCCGCGGCCAGCACTACCACCAGCATGGCTTGATTGCCATTCAGCGTATAATTCCAGGCAACCCCCGCTGCCTTCAGCGCGCGGCCGATCAGGCCGATATCCGGATGGAACAGGAAAATATAAAGAATGGCGGCAACGGCTGGCGCCACGGCATAGGGCCAGATCAGCAGCGTGCGATAGCCATCCTTGCCGCGAATATGCCGATCCGCGAGCACCGCCAGGCCAAGCGCTAAGCCCATGGCAAGCACGGTAACAGCCAATGAGAAGATCAGCGTGTTGATGATGACCTGGTGATAAAGCGGGTCCGCGAAAAGATCCGTGAAATTCTCAAACCAGACAAATTGCTTGGAAATGCCAAAGGCATCCTGGCGGATAAAGGAATACCAGACCGCTTCTCCCGCCGGCCAGAAGAAGAAAACAAAGGTAATGGCAAGCTGCGGCGCCAGCAGCAGATAGGGCAGCAGCTTATTGTTGAATATCGCCTTGCGCTGCATGGAACCTCAACTGAGCATTTTCAAGCCAAGTGGGCTCACTTGGCGGCTCGGAAAATGCGATCAAACATACCGATAAAGGGGGGCCGCCGTGAAGGCGGCCCCGATACGCGATTAGCGGCGATTCGCACGCTCAAAATTGCGCAGCACCACATCGGCGCGGCGATTGGCATTGCCGAGCAAGGTTTCGGCATTCTGCTGGCCCTGGAAGCCGCGCTCCAACTCTTCCTGGATGATATTGCGGATTTCCACAAAACCACCCAAGCGGAAGCCCTGGCTATTCGGCGTGGGCTCCGCACGGGAAAGCTGAATGATCGCGGCATCGGCACCTGGGTTTTGGGTATAGAAGCCCTCAGCGCGCGAAGCCTCATAAGCGGCCAGCGTCAGCGGCACATAGCCGGTGACATGGTGCCACCACTTATCCTGCTCCACTTCCGAGATGAAGCGGTAGAATTCCGCCACACCGCGATATTCTTCTGCCGTGCGGTTGCGCGCCGTCAACGTCCAAAGGCTGGCGCCACCGATCACGCCATTGCGCGGGGATTGCGTGACATCGCCATGATAGGGCAGCACCACGGAAGCCCAACGGAACTTAGCGTCGCGTTGCACCTGCGCGCGACCGGCCGAGGAATTGAAGGACATGGCGGCCTTGCCGGCGGGGAAGCTTGCGAAGCCATCGCCATCGCGCCCGCCATACACAAAGGTTCCCTCACGCTGCATTTCAAGCAGCATATTGGTGTGCTTGGCGAAGATCGGCGCACCCAGGTTCATCTGGGCATCCAGGCCTTCAAAGCCATTGGCCTTGGTGGCAAGGCCGACATCATGGATGGAAGACATTTGTTCAAACATCACCCAGGTTGGCCAGGCGGTGCTGATCGGGATTTCGGCGGCATTGGTCGCCTTGATCTTCTGCGCGGCGGCACGAATCTCGGCCCAGGTTTTTGGCAGATCGGTGGTGGAAAGCCCAGCCTTTTCGAAGGCATCCAGATTGATCCAAAGCACCGCGGAAGAAGAATTATGCGGCATGGAAATCAGGCGGCCTTGCGTATCGGAATAATAGCCGCGCACGCCGGCCAGATAGCGCTTCGGGTCCAGCGTAATGCCAGCTTCGCCGAGCAATTCATGCGTCGGGCGGATCGCGGGGCCGGCGGCCATCATGGTGGCGGTGCCGACTTCAAAAACCTGCGCGATATGGGGCGGCGTGCCGGCGCGCCAGGCGGCGATGGCGCCGGTCATGACCTCCACATAGGAGCCGCGGAAATTGGCATTCACGCGAAAGCGCGGCTGGCTTTCATTGAAGCGGGTCACCTGTTCGGCCACGCGCTCGCCAAGCGCCCCGCCCAGCCCATACCAGAACTGAATTTCGGTGCGGCCCTGGGCGCGCACGGATGGTGCGATGAAGGGGGCCGCAAGCAGACCCGATGTTCCCAGCAAAATGTGACGACGTTGCATGAAAGCTCTCCTTTTTTGTTGAGGCTGCTGCCCGATACCCAGGCTTTATTACAGATAAAAGACAGTTTCGCGAAGCTTGTGTTTCGGTCTTTCAGCCGCCCATGAGCCGCGCCAGCCTATCCCGTGCCCTGGCATCGAAGCGCAGCCCGAGCTTGCTGCGGCGCCAGAGTACATCCTCAGCCGTTGTGGCCCATTCCTCGCGGCGCAGATAGTCCAATTCAGCCGCGTGCAAATTGGCGCCAATGGCCGGGCCGGGGTCCTGGCCGGGGTCGAAAATGCGCCAGGCCCGGGTGCCATAGGCGCGGAGCAACCGGGTGCAAAGCGCGTCTGGCAGCAGCGGGAAGTCGCGCCGGAAGCGGGCAAGCAGCGCGGGGAAGCCATCCGGCGCGAAATCCCCGCCCGGCAGGGGCGCCCGGGCGGTCCAGCCGGCTTTCTCGGGCCTGAGGCCAAGTTCGGCCAAGGCGGCTTCGGCCAGCTTGCGATAGGTGGTGATCTTACCGCCGAAGATATTGAGCAGCGGCGCCTGACCCGCCGGCGCATCCAGCTTCAGCACGTAATCGCGCGTGGCTTCCTGCGCCTTGCTTGCCCCATCATCATAAAGCGGGCGGAGCCCCGAATAGGTCCAGACAATATCTTCGCGCTTTACCGGCGTGCGGAAATAACTGGAAGCGGCCGTGCAGAGATAGGTGACCTCATCTTCCGAAATTTGTGGTGCTTCGTCTGGGTTTGGGTGATCCTCATCGGTGGTGCCGATCAGGGTGAAGTCACGTTCATAGGGGATGGCGAAAATGATGCGGCCATCGGCGTTCTGGAAGATATAGGCGCGGTCGTGATCATAAAGCCGTGGCAGCACGATATGGCTGCCCTTGACCAGCCTAAGGCGAGCCGGCTGGTTGCTGCCCATCACCGCATGCTGCACCGCGCCCACCCAAGGGCCTGCGGCATTGACCAAGGCGCGGGCGTGAAATTCGGCCGGCCCATCACGGCCCTCAGCGGTGATATGCCACAGCGCGCCATCGCGCCGCGCGGCAGTCACCGCCATGCGCGGATGAATGGCGGCACCGCGTTCCGCCGCATCCTTGGCGTTCAGCAGCACGAGGCGCGAATCCTCTACCCAGCAATCGGAATATTCAAAGCCGATGCGATGCCCAGGGCTGAGCGGCGCGCCGAGCGGTGAACGTGTCAGGTCAATCCGCCTGGTTGCCGGCAGCGTCTTTCGCCCACCCAGATGATCATACAAAAACAGCCCAAGCCGCAGCAGCCAGGCGGGCCTGAGGCCCTGGTGATGTGGCAGCACAAAGCGCAGCGGCCAGATGATATGCGGCGCAATGCCCAGCAGGATTTCACGTTCAATCAGCGCTTCACGCACCAGGCGAAATTCGTAATGTTCCAGATAGCGCAGGCCACCGTGGATGAGCTTGGTCGAATTGGCCGAAGTGCCGCCGCCCAAATCACCCTTTTCGAACAACACAACGGAAAGCCCGCGTCCTGCGGCATCACGCGCAATGCCCGCGCCATTGATGCCACCACCAATGACGGCAAGATCGTGAGGCTCAGCCAGAGATGATGATGCGCGCCAATTCATCCGGTGTGGTCAGCATGGGGTAATGGCCCGTGTCAATCACATGCCAGCGCGCG
>CAMCEP010000089.1 GCA_945873675.1 Asaia bogorensis | reverse complement strand
GATCATCGTGCCCTATCCGCCGGGTGGCGTGACCGACATTATGGGGCGCTTGATTGCCGAGCCCATGGGGCGGCAACTTGGGCATCCCATTGTTGTCGAAAATCGCGCCGGCGCCGGCGGCAATATCGGCGCCATGGCCGCCGCCCAGGCAGAGCCCGATGGCTATACCCTGTTCCTCGGCACCATGGCCACACAAGGGGTGAACCCGATCCTGTATCCCGATCCGCGCTTTGACCCGCGCAAGGCTTTCGTTGGCGTTGGCATGATGGCGGATATGCCCAATGTCATGTCCTGCCTACCGCGTCGCTATAACCCGGCCAATGCGCGTGAAGCCATTGCGCGCGCCAAGGCTGAGAAGGGGAAGATGCTGTTCGGTACGGTGGGCAATGGGTCTTCAGCGCATCTTTCACTTGTCATGCTGGAAAAACTGGCCGGCGTTGAGTTCGTCCATGTACCCTATCGCGGTTCCGCGCCTGCGGTGGCCGCATTGCTTGCGGGCGATCTTGATTTGCTGTTCGACGCTTCCGCCACTTCCGCGCCGCATATCCTGCAAGGCTCCATCAAGGGTCTGGCGGTAACGATGAACCGGCGCATCGGCAGCCTGCCCAATACGCCCACCTTGGAAGAAGAAGGTGTTGCCGGCTATCACTTGAGCGTCTGGAACGGTGTCTTCACGCAAACCCGCGTACCAGCCCCCATCCTGGCACGCTTACAGGATGCCTTCACCAAAGCCATGGATCCGGCCATGCTGGATCGGCTCAAGGCCAATCATACCGAACCGTTGATGATCCCATCGGCCCAATTGCAGCCCTGGCTGGACCGCGATGCGGAACGCTGGGGCCAGGTGGCGCGCGATAGCGGCATCAAGATTGACTGACAGGGAGGCATTTTGCCACCCGCCAAATAAGCAACCAAAGCAAAAGGAGAAAACATGTCCATCTTCCGCCGCATGACGCTGGCCGCCGGCTTGGCCGCGCCGCTTTTTGCCCTGCCCGCTTTGGCGCAGCCGCAAATCACCATCCAGCATGGCTTGCCGCCCAACAGCCATACGGGCCTTGGCGCCACCACCTTCAAGGAAAATTTCGAGCGTCTGACCAATGGCCGCTATCGTGTCGTTACACAGCGCAATGACAATGAACGTGAAATGATTGAAAGTGTGCAGATCGGCACGCTGGATTGCACCTTCACTTCCACCGGTCCGGTTGGCAATTTCGTCCCCGAAGTGCGTATTTTCGATGTGCCCTTCCTGTTCCGCGATGCAGCGCATGCGCGCGGCGTGCTGGATAGCGATATCGGGTCAGCCGTGCTGGCGCGCTTCCCGGCGCGTGGCCTGGTTGGTGTGATCTGGACGGAAAATGGCTTTCGTCACCTGACAAATTCCCGGCGTGAGGTGAATGCGCCGGCGGATATGCGTGGCCTTAAGGTGCGCACCATGGAAAACCAGGTGCATATGCGCGCCTTCTCAACGCTGGGCGCCCTGCCAACGCCCATGGCCTTCAGCGAATTGATCCCTGCGCTGCAACAAGGCACGGTGGATGGTCAGGAAAACCCGATTTCCGTGATTGTGGCGAATAATATCAACCAGGTTCAGAGGTTCATGACGCTGACGAACCATGTCTATTCGCCATCGGTCATGATCTGCAATCCAGGCATGATCGGGAAGCTTTCCGCCGCTGACCGCGCCCTGTTCCAGGAAGCCGCGCGCGCCGCGCAAAAGGCCAATCGGGACCGCGTGACGGCAGATGACGCGAGCGGCGTTGAAGAACTGCGCCGCCGCGGCATGACGGTGGTGACGCAGGTGGATACCTCTGCCTTCCAAACCGCGTTGGCGCCGGCTTTCGCCGAATGGGAACGCACTTTGGATGCGGCCACGCTGCGGCGCATTCGCGAATGGAAGCCGAACTGATTGGTGCGTGTATCGGCGCCTGATGGGTTGCCCCCCATCAGGCGCTAAAACTGAAGCACGAATCACCCTCAGTTTTTATGGGATGGCGCGATGAATGCGATGAATACCCTGCCCTTGCAGGTGACAGGTGTGGCCACGCTCCTTGCGCTGGTTTTCGCCTTCTGGCTGAAATCCGGCGATGGCTTGCGTGGTAAGCTTCGCGCCGGCGTATTGGCCGCCGATAGAATTGGCACCACCATCGCCGCCATCATCGCCTGCCTTGCCTTAACGGTGGCGGTATTCGCCGGGCTTTGGCAGGTGGTAGCACGCTTTGCCACTGAAACACCCTCTGTCTGGTCCGAAGCGCTTGTCCGCACCGCGCTGATCTGGATGGCCTTCATCGGGCTGGCTGTTGCGCTCCGCGCCGGTGCGCTGGTTTCGATTGACATCGCCCATCGCCTGTCGCGCGGCTTGCTGCGCAGTGTGCTGGAAGGCATTTCGCTCGCCAGCATCCTTCTCATGCTCGGCGTCATGTTCTGGTTCGGCTGGACCATGGCTGAGCGTGTGAAATTCCAGGAAATGGCGGGCATGGAGGTTTCCATGGCCTGGGGCTATGCCGCCATTCCGCTCGGCGCCGTTTTTGCCATGCTCGGTTCCATCGCGCATTTCCTCGATAGACGCTCTGAAGAATTGGAGTCCGCAGTATGAGCGGCACCATGCTCACCGTCATGCTGGTGCTGTTTGCCGCCAGCATTCCGGTTGCCATCGCCATTGGGCTTGCCGCGATTGTCGGCATTCATGGCTTCACGAATTTCCCACTTGTGGTGGTGGCGCAGCAGCTTTTCGTCTCGCTTGATCGCTTTCCGCTGGCGGCCATTCCCTTCTTCATCCTGGCAGGAAATTTGATGGAGGTTGGCGGCATTTCGCGCCGGCTGGTGGAATTCGCACGCTCCATCGTGGGTGGCATTCAGGGCGGGCTGCCGGCAACCTGCGTGATCACCTGCATGATCTTCGCCGCCATCAGCGGCAGCAGCGTTGCCACCACCTTTGCCATTGGCGCCATCATGATCCCGGCCTTGGTGCGCGCGGGTTATCCGGTGCCCTTCGCCGCGGCGCTCCAAGCGACGGCGGCTGAACTTGGCGTGATCATCCCGCCTTCCATTCCGATGATTCTTTATGGCGTCACCACGCAAACCTCGATCCCTGAATTATTCATCGCGGGTTTTGGGCCGGGTATTCTGATTGGCGGTTCCTTGATTGCGACCGTGTTGATCTGGTGCCGCGTGAAGGGCTGGGGCAAGGAAGATGGCATTGGCCGCTTGTCCTTCCCTGTCGCAACACGCCAGGCGGGCTTTGCTTTGCTCATGCCCTTTGTTGTGCTGGGGGGCATTTACGGAGGCGTCACCACACCAACCGAAGCTTCCGTCATTGCCGTGGTCTATGCGCTGCTGATTGGGCTTTTCGTGCATAAGGAAATTGCCTGGCGCGACCTTTTCCCCATTTTCAAGAAATCCGTGATCTCCAGCGCCGTCATCATGTTCATTATCGCCTGTGCGGCGGTGTTTTCCTGGCTGCTGAACCGCCAGGGCGTGCCCGATTTGGCGGCGGAATGGATCGCGACAAGCTTCGACAGTTCCAGCCTATATCTGCTGGTGGTCAATCTGTTCCTGTTCGTGGTTGGCATGTTTGTCGAAACCTCCGCTTCCATCATTGTGCTGGCGCCGATCCTGGCGGAAGCGGCGGAAAAGCTTGGCATTGACCAGGTGCATTTCGGCACCATCATGGTGGTCAATCTGGCGCTTGGCATGATCACGCCGCCCTTTGGCGTCAATCTATTCGCCGCCGCGCAAGTCGCGCGCTGTGGCGTTGACCAGATGATGCGCTATTTGTGGGTCTTCATCGCCGTAGTCTTCGGCGCGCTGATGGTGATCACCTACCTGCCCTGGATCACACTTACCTTGCCGCAGCTTGTGTTCCGATGAGCCTCGGCACGCCGGAGGCTTTGCGTCACCTCCGGCGTGATGCCGTGCTGAAGCGCGTCATCCGCCAGGTGGGGCCGTTCACGCTGAAGCCCGCGCGGCGCCAACCCTATGAGGCTTTGGTGCGCGCCATTGCACACCAACAAGTGCATGGCCGCGCGGCGGAGGCGATTCTTGGCCGCTTCATGGCACTTTGCCCTGAGCCTGGCTTTCCCGCACCCGAAGCCGTGCTGGCCTTAACACCTGAGGCGATGCGCGGCGCTGGGCTGTCGGCGAATAAAGTGCTCGCCATTCGCGACATTGCTGAGAAGGCAGCGCTTGGCGTCATCCCCAATCGCGCGGCGGCACGCCGGCTTTCGGATGAGGTCTTGATCGAAAGGCTGGTCGCACTGCGTGGTGTGGGGCGCTGGACGGTGGAGATGCTGCTGATCTTCACCCTTGGGCGCGCCGATATCCTGCCCGTGGATGATTTCGGCGTGCGGGAAGGCTACCGTGTTGCGGCAGGCCTACCCGAACAGCCAAAGCCTAAAGCCTTGGCGGAAATTGGCGAAGCCTGGGCACCCTATCGCACCACCGCTGCCTGGTATTTGTGGCGTACAGCGGATTTGGCGAAGGAAGGCGGCTTCAAGGCACCGGCCGCGATTTAGATATGCAGCGCGCGCCCATCCACCGCTAGCGCCGCTTCCTTCACCGCCTCATTCAGTGAGGGATGCGCGTGACAAGTGCGCGCCACATCCTCGGCACTAGCGCCGAATTCCATGGCCAGCACCAATTCCGCGATCAGCGTGCCAGCATCCGGGCCGATGATATGCGCGCCCAAGACCTTATCGGTTGCCTTGTCAGCCAGGATTTTCACAAACCCATCCATATCGCCCATGGCGCGGGCCCGGCCATTCGCGGTGAAGGGGAATTTCCCGACCTTATAGGCAACGCCGCGCGCCTTGAGTTGTTCCTCGGTTTCACCCACTGAAGCGACTTCCGGCCAAGTATAAACCACACCCGGAATGGTGCCGTAATTCAGATGCGGCTTCTGCCCGGCCAGCATCTCCGCCAAGGCGACACCTTCTTCTTCGGCCTTATGCGCCAGCATCGGGCCCGTAATCACATCGCCAAGCGCATAGATGCCCGGCACATTGGTGGCGTAATGGCCATCAACCTTGATGCGCCCACGCTCATCCAAGGCAACCCCAAGCTTATCCAAGCCAAGCCCGGCCACATAAGGCCGGCGCCCAATCGCTACCAGCACGACATCGGCGGTGAGTTCTTCTGTCGCCCCACCGGCCGCGGGTTCCAACTTCAGCGTGACACCCTGTTTTGACTTGGTGGCCCCCATCACCTTGGTCTTGAGCTTCGTCTTGATACCCTGCTTTGCCAGGATGCGTTCAAAAGCCTTGCCCACTTCCAAATCCATGCTGGGCACCAGGCGATCAAGGAATTCCACCACCGTCACTTCCGCGCCCAAACGGCGCCAGACGCTGCCCAATTCAAGCCCGATATAGCCGCCACCAATCACCACCAGATGCTTCGGCACTGCGGCCAATTCCAAGCCACCGGTGGAAGTCACGATCTGCTTTTCATCCACCTCGACACCCGGCAGGGGAATGCTCTCGCTCCCGCTCGCGATCACGATATGCTTTGCGGTATAGTCCTTGCCAGCCACGCTCACGGTTCCGGGGGCGGTGATGCTGCCCTCACCCTTCAGCCAGGTGACCTTGTTCTTGCGGAACAGGAACTCAACGCCCTTCACATTGGCGCCGACCACTTCACCCTTGCGCGCCTGCATCCGCGCCAGATCAAGCTTCACCGCGCCAACATTCACGCCATGATCGGCGAATTTATGCTGCGCTTCTTCGAACACTTCCGAAGATTGCAGCAACGCCTTGGACGGTATGCAGCCGACATTGAGGCAAGTGCCGCCCAGCGTTTCACGCTTTTCCACGCAGGCGACCTTCAGGCCCAGCTGCGCGGCGCGGATCGCGCAAACATAGCCGCCTGGGCCGGCGCCAATCACGATCACATCAAAAGCATCACTCATGGTCAGGCATCCTCAACCCTTGTCTTTCTGGGAACATGTTTGGACCGGTCAGGCGGGGCGATCAAGCCATGGAAATAGCTCTTGGGTTTTGCGCAATTTCCCCCCTATCCTTCCCGTGAAAGCAGCGCCGACAGATGCGCGCTCGGGAGGAAGAAACATGACGGAAAACAACAGTATTTCGCGCCGAGCCCTGCTGGCCGCCACCGGCGCGGCCCTGGCGGCCCCGGGCCTTGCCCTGGCGCAAGGCCGCTACCCTGATCGGCCCATTCAGCTTGTGGTGCCCTGGCCCGCGGGCGGTTCGGCCGATGCACAGTTGCGTTCCATTTCCGAACTGGTCGGCAAGGCGCTTGGCCAACCCATGGTGGTGCAAAACCGCCCGGGCGCCGGCGGCACGCTTGGGGTGCTTACAGTTGCGCAACAGGCCCGGCCTGATGGCTATACGCTGACCCAAATGCATCTTTCCGTGCTGCGCCGGCCCTGGATGATGCGCACCCCTGGCTGGGACCCGATTGGCGATTTCACCCATATCATCGGCATGACAGGCTGGCTGTTTGGCACCGCGGTCAAGGCCGATAGCCCGCTCAAATCCTGGCAAGACCTGATTGCCTATGCGCGCGCCAATCCCGGCAAGCTGACTTATTCCACGAGCGGCATCGGCACCACCAATCACTTGGCCATGGAAAGCATCCAGGAGATCGAGAAAATCAGCCTCACGCACGTGCCCTTCCGCGGCGCCAATGAAGGGGTCACCGCCGTGCTTTCCGGCCAGGTGGACATGATCTGCGATAGCTCCACCTGGGCGCCCAATGTGGAAGCCGGGCAGATGCGCGCGCTCGCGGTATGGAGCGCGGAACGCGCCCCGCGCTTTCCCGCCGTGCCGACGTTGAAGGAGCTTGGCTATGATTTGGTCGTTGCCTCCCCTTACGGGGTCAGCGGTCCCAAGGGCATGGATCCCGGCATTGTGCGCGTGCTGCATGACGCGATGAAGGACGCGTTGTTCAGCCCCGAAAACACACGCATCCGCAGCCAATTCGATATGCCGCTGGTGTATCAGGATACGGAAAGCTACCGCCGCTTCATCGTGGAACGTGTCGAATACGAAAAGACCATGGTGCGCCGCCTTGGTCTGTCGCTGGATGGTTGAGGGCAGTGCCATGGTGACCTTCCATCGCCGCACCGCATTTGGGCTTGGCGCGAGCCTTTTGGCCGCACCGGCCCTTGGACAAGGCCGCTTTCCCAATCGGCCGATCCGCTTCCTGATCCCCTGGGCGCCTGGGGGATTGCTTGATGGCTTTATGCGCCTTCAAAATGAGTTGTTCCTGCAGGAATACGGGCAATCCATCATCATTGAAAATCGGCCCGGCGCGCGGGGCACGCTGGCGGCCCAGCAATTGCTGACGCAAGCCAGGCCAGATGGGTATACGATAGCCCATCACCATCTATCGGTGATCCGCCATCCCTTCCTCACCAAGCGCCCAACATGGGACCCGGTGAATGACTTCACGTATATCATGCAGCAGACAGGCTTCATCTTTGGCCATGTCGTGCATCCTGCCTCCGGGTGGAATTCGCTTAAGGATATGTTTGCGGAAGCGCGGCGACGGCCCGGGGAATTGACCTATGGCACTTCGGGCATCGCCACTTCCAACCACCTTGCGATGGAAGAAGTTTGCGAAAAAGAGGGCGTCGAAATGACCCATGTGCCCTATCGCGGCACATCGGAAAACATCACGGCGCTACTCGCCCGCCAGATTGACTGCATTGCCAATTCCAATTCCTGGGCACCGAATGTGGAAGCGGGGCAGTTGCGTCTTTTGGCGGTGTGGACGCGCGAAAGGCTCAGCGCCTTTCCCAATGCGCCAACCTTGCGCGACTTGGGCTATGACATGGTGGTAACTTCACCCTATGGGATTACAGGCCCCAAAGGCATGGATCCTGAGATAACCGAATTCCTGCATCAGGCCTTCAAAAAGACCCAGCATCATCCGCTGGTTCAGGAATATATGAAGAAACACGACCTGCCCAATGAATATCTTGGGCCGGCAGACTACACAAAATTCGCCCGTGAACGTGCGGTTTATGAAGAACGCATGGTCGCAAGATTGAAACTGAGCATAGACTGAAAAAGAAACGGGAGGGCTATTCGCCCTCCCGCAGGGTTCAGATATCCAGCATCAATCGGCGCGGATCCTCGACGCTTTCCTTGACGCGGACCAGGAAGCTCACCGCTTCCTTCCCATCCACAATGCGGTGGTCATAAGACAGCGCGATATACATCATCGGGCGGATTTCGATCTTGCCAGCAACCGCCATGGGGCGGTCCTGAATTTTGTGCATACCCAAAATGCCCGATTGCGGCGGGTTCAAGATCGGCGTGGACATCAGCGATCCATAAATGCCGCCATTGGTGATGGTGAAGGAACCGCCCGCCAATTCATCGAGCTTCAACGCGCCATCACGCGCACGCTTGCCGAATTCCCCAATGCGCTTTTCGATTTCGGCAAAGCCCAAAGTGTCGGCATTGCGCAGCACCGGCACCACCAGGCCCGAAGGCCCGCCCACCGCAATGCCCATATGCACGAAATTCTTATAGACAATCTCATCGCCATCAATTTCGGCATTCACCGCCGGAAATTCCTTCAGCGCGGCAATACACGCCTTCACAAAGAAGGACATGAAGCCAAGCTTCACGCCATGGCGCTTTTCGAAGGCATCGCGATACTCCGCGCGCAGCGCCATGGCGGCTGACATATCCACCTCATTGAAGGTGGTCAGCATCGCGGCTGTATTCTGCGCTTCCTTTAGCCGGCGCGCGATGGTGGTGCGCAGACGCGTCATTTTCACGCGTTCCTCACCCGCTTCCGGCGGGCGCGAAGGGCGTGCCGCAGGTGCAGACGCGGGTGCGGCAGCCGGCTGCGCCAAATAGGCCAGCACATCACCCTTGGTGATGCGCCCATCCTTGCCCGTGCCCGCGCCAATCGCGGCAGCAGAAACCCCAGTTTCGGCGATCATCTTTGCCGCCGCCGGCAATGGCGCATGGGCCGAAGCGGCAGCCGGCGCCGGTGCAGGCGCCGCAGCAGGCTTGGGCGCGGGCGCAGCAGGCTTCGCGGCGGCGGCAGCGCCGGCCTGAATGCTGCCCAGCACCGCACCAGGGGCGACTTCCGCACCCGTATCGGCGGCAATGGCGGTAATCACACCCGCCACCGGCGCATTCACTTCCACTGTCACCTTATCGGTCTCAAGTTCCACCAAGGGCTCATCAGCCGCCACGGCGTCACCGGCATTTTTCAGCCAACGCGCGACGGTGGCGGTAGAAACGCTTTCGCCCAAAGTGGGCACGACAATATCGGTCATTGCTCGATCCGTTCCAAAACCAATGCGCCTCAGCCCGCCAGGGCCGCGCGCACCAATGCTTCCTGTTGTTGTTGATGCACCTTGGCAAGGCCGGTGGCGGGGCTCGCTGCCTCCTCCCGGCCTACATATTCGGGGCGCTTCGCCTTGATATCCAGCGTCTTCAAGACGCCTTCAATCTTGCGGTCGACGAAATTCCACGCCCCCATATTCTCTGGTTCTTCCTGGCACCACACCACTTCGGCATTGGGATATTGCGCCAGAACCGGCGGCAGGCTGATTCGCGGGAAGGGATACAGCTGCTCCATCCGAACAATCGCGACATCCTTGATGCCCTTGTCGCGGCGTTCCTGCAGCAGATCATAATAGACCTTGCCAGTGCACAGCACGACGCGACGGATTTTCTTGGGTGGCGCGATCTTATCCACCTCATCAATCACATGCTTGAACCCACTGCCGGGGCCGAATTCCGCCAGATTGCTGATGGCAAG
>CAMCEP010000088.1 GCA_945873675.1 Asaia bogorensis | reverse complement strand
GCCGATCCAGCGCGTGATCAAGCAGGCTACGCCCAGCCAAGGGCAGCAGGGGTTTGGGCATGGCTTCCGATAAGGGGCGCATGCGCGTGCCAAGGCCGGCCGCCAGAACCATGGCGCGGGAGAGGGTGATCATGCAGGCTCCTTCGCCGCATCGGGGTTGCGGCGCAAGTGGCGCGGCAGGGCATCATCCAACCATAAGCGCAGCGGTGTCGTCGCGGGGTGTTCCAGCGCTTCGGCCAAAAGCCGCCAGCAGCGCGGCCCGTGGACAAGATAATGGTGCTTATTGTCGCGCCGCGAGAGCCGCACCCAAAGTGCCGCCACGCGCAAGTGGCGCTGCGCTGCACATGCGGCCATGGCAGCGCTGAAGTCATCGCGCACCACACCCGGCCGCGCGGCGAAGTAGCGTTCAATCGCCGCATTGCGCGCGGCTGTAGCCACATCGCGCCGCGCATCTTGCACCAATGACACCAGATCGTAAGCGGGATGCCCCAACCCGGCATCCTGGAAATCGAGCAACCCCGTACGCCGCGCGCCCGCGCGCGCTTCAAGCCGCATCAGATTGGCCGGGAAGTAATCGCGATGCACAAAACCTTGCGTGTCCGCGAAGGGTGCCAGCATGGCGCGGATGGCGCCATCAAGCCCGGCGCGCAGATCATCACCGGGCGCGCTGCCCATCATCGCGGGCCACCACCAATCCAGGAAAGTCGCCGCCGTCGCCCGCGCCATGGCCGCCGCATCCCAGGCGGGCAGGCCGGATGGGGGCGGTGCTTCATGCAGGGCAGCAAGGGTTTCGGCCGCTTCAGCGTAAAGCATCGGCGCATCCGCCCCGCCATCCAGCAAAGCCGCATGGGTCGCATCGCCGAAATCCTCCAGCAGCACCAGGCCCGCTTCGGGGGCGGCGGCGATGATCTCGGGCGCGGAAAGCCCCTGCCCCAGGATATGCCCGGCAATGGCGATGAAGGGGCGCGTATTCTCCGGCGGAGGCGCTTCCATAAGCAGTGCCTGGCGCGGCCCACCCTGCAGGCGCGTATAGCGCCGGGCCGAAGCGTCTGAGGGCAAAGGGTCCAACCGCGCCGCGCCAAACCCGGCATCCTTCAGGAAGGCAGCGATCATGGGCGCAAACCCTCAAGCCTGGCATCCCAACCGCGCAGCACCACATGGCGCGCTTCCTCGGCGAAGCCCGGCGTTAGGCGGATGCGAAGCGCATCGGGGGGGGCAAGCTGCCCCAGCCTTTCGGGCCATTCCACCAGCACAATCCCCTCCCGCGCTTCATCCCAGCCGAGTTCCGCCAAGCCATCGGGGCCGGAAAGCCGGTAAAGGTCAAAGTGATGCGCGGGGCCTGCGGGCAAATCATAACTCTGCACCAAAGTGAAGGTCGGGCTTGGCACTTCAAGCGCGGGGTCGGCGGTGGCAGCCCGCAGCAAGGCGCGGGCAAAGGCGCTTTTGCCGGCGCCGAGGGGCCCATCAAGCAGCACCGCATCACCAGGGCGCAGTAATGGCGCAAGCCGCGCCGCCAAGGACTCAGTTGCTGCCAGATTGGGCAGATCATAGGCAATTTCCACCGGCCCCTGACCCTCCCTTTTCGTCAAAGCTTTGAACCCTTGGAAACCTCGTTTATCACGCCCCCCTGGATTCGGGGGAGAGCCCATGCCGGCCGAGATTGAAACCGATGTCGCGATTATTGGCGCGGGCCCTGTTGGGCTTTTCGCCGTGTTTGAATGCGGCATGCTGCGCATGAAATCCGTGGTGATAGACGCGCTCGAAGCGATTGGCGGGCAATGCACGGCGCTTTATCCGGAAAAGCCGATTTTCGATATTCCCGCCCATCCGCAAATCGCCGGCGCTGATCTGATCGGAAAGCTGGAAGAACAGGCCGCCCCCTTCGCGCCGCACTATCTGTTTGGCCGCCGGGTAGAAACACTCCGCCAGGAAGGCAATACGCTGGTGCTGGGCACTTCCGCCGGTGACACTATCCGCGCCAAGGCAGTGATCCTGGCGGCCGGTGCCGGCGCCTTCGGCCCCAATCGCCCGCCCTTGGCCGGGCTTCCCGGCTACGAAGCATCTGGCGCGGTGCGCTATATGGTGGCGAAGCGGGAAGAATTTCGCGGCAAGCGCGTGGTGATCGCGGGCGGTGGCGATTCCGCGGTGGATTGGGCGCTTTCGCTCAAAGATATCGCGGCCAAGGTTGTGGTGGTGCATCGGCGCCCAAAATTCCGCGCCGCGCCTGAAACGGCCGCGCAATTGGAAGCCGCCGCCGCGCGCGGAGAGGTGGAAATGGCCATCCCCTACCAATTGCATGGCCTGAAGGGTGATGGCGCGACGCTGGAAGCGGTAGAATTGGCGACCTTGCAAGGCGATGTGCGCGATGTGCCGGCGGATCATTTGCTGGCCTTTTTCGGCCTTTCCATGGATTTGGGCCCGATCGCCGATTGGGGGCTCGGGCTTGAACGCAGCCATGTCAGCGTGACACCTTCCACCTGCGAAACCAATATCCCCGGCGTCTACGCCATAGGTGATATCGCCACCTATCCGGGCAAGCTGAAGCTGATCCTGCAAGGATTTTCTGAGGCTGCCATGGCAGCGCATGCGATCCATCCGCGCGTTTTCCCCGATACCGCGCTGCATTTCGAATATTCGACAAGCAAAGGCGTACCGGGCGCTGCATGAGCATCACATGCTGAAACTGATCCGCATTTTTGCCTTTCTGCTGATCGCCATTCTGGGCGGGCTATGGGGGCTTGCCTGGTATTTGCGCGCGCCGGGGGAAGCGATGGGCGATGCCTTCCTGCGGCAATTGGCGCAGTTTGGCGGCGCGGATATGCCTGCACCTTCGGCAGGCGGTGTCCAATTGCCGCAGGGTGTCGCTCTCGGCGGTGGCTTTAGCTTGCAGGATCACACGGGCCAACGCGTGACCGAACGCGCCTTCGCGGGGAAGCTTGGCCTGATCTATTTCGGCTTCACCTATTGCCCCGATGTCTGCCCGACGGAGCTGGGGCTGATGGCCTCGGCGCTTGATGTTTTGGGGCCAGATGCGGCGCGCGTGCTGCCCGTGCTGATCACGATTGATCCGGCGCGCGATACGCCCGCGGCCTTGGCCGATTACGTTGCCCGCTTTCATCCGACCTTGATCGGGTTGACCGGTACGGATGAGGAAATCGCCACCGCCGCGCGGGCCTTTCGTGTCTATTACCGCAAGGTCAATCCGCCTGGGGCGAGCGATTACCTGATGGACCATTCATCCTTCATCTATCTGGTCGGGCCAGATGGGCGGGTGCGCCAGCTTTTCCGCCCCAATACGCCGCCCGAGACCATCGCCGCCGCCATCAGGGGGCAATTGCGCCAGCTTTAGGGTGACTTTGCTGGGCCAGTGCTTTCATGACCGAAATTTTTCTGCTATTGAAAACGTCACTGTCAGCTCGAAAAAATGACAGTTGGAATATTTCTGCCAAAAATTTCGTTACCGTCAGCTCGAAAAAATATCAGCGCAAAAAAGGAATGCTGAATGGAAAACAACCCCTATGACAGAGACGGCAGCGGGGAGCGTGGCGGAGCTGTTAGCCCGAGGCATACCAGAAGATTGTCAGACAAGATTCTGATTGCCTTCCACCATGCGTGCGACCAGTCCGACTTCGAAGTTGCAAATGACCTATTGGTCATTCTGGAGAAAATGCTGAAACGGCCGTCTTCCGGTTCGGACAGCAACCGCCGCAAAAGCATTGAAAGCTTGATCGCTGCGCATGAAAGGCTTTGGCTACTGCGCCATCCGGAGGCTCGGGAAAGCTAATCAGGGATGTGCATTTTTAAGCCAATTGGGATCACTTGGCGGCTTGGAAAATGCGCTCAGACAAAGGTTTCAAGCGGCGCTGCATTGCGCAGCACCGCCTCGGCGGCCTCAGTGAAGCGGCCATCGGTTTCGTGCAGCACCAACCCAGGCAGGATTTTTGCCGGGCCGCGCGCCCCCCTCCGGGCGCGGAGCAAGACCCGCTTAGCGGCAATGCCGGCGCGTGGCCAAAGCGGGACCAATTCCATGGCACCGAAGCCGGCCGCCCGCATCGCCGCTGCCGCCGCATCAAAGCGCGCGGCGGGCAGAATCAGGGTCAGGCTGCCACGTGGCGCGATGGCGGCGGCCAAAAACTCTACCCATTGGGACAGTCCCGGCCCCGCTTCATGCGTAGCCGCCCGGCGGATGGCGCCTGGCGGGGGCGTGCCGCCCGGCCAATAGGGCGGGTTGGCAAAGCCATGCGCCACGGGGCCAAGCCTGCGCGCCAGCGCAAGATCCGCAACATACCCCTGTTCGATCTGGGCGGGCAGGCCGGCGCGCGCCGCATTATCCCGCGCCAGCGATGCCATGGTGGCTTCGCGTTCCACTGCGCGAATCGCAAGCCCCGGCACGCGGGCCGCTAGGCACAGGAAGGCCGCACCACTGCCGGGGCCGGCTTCCAGCACTGTCTCTCCGGGTTTGGCCGGAATGAAGGCGGCCAGTAGCACCGCATCCAGCCCGGCACGAAAGCCCTGGCGCGGCTGGCGCAGCGCCACTCGGCCATTCAGCAGGTGATCTTCCGTGTATTCCTCGGCTGGGGAAGTCACGTCCCTTCCTCCTCCCCCGCCTCACGCAGGATAAGCTTGGCCTCCGCCGCATCTTCGTCTCGCACGGCCAAGCGGCGCGGAAAGGCGCCGATGCCACCTTCGACGGCGCTGATATGCTGATCAAGCAGCACGCTTTCGATCCCCGCATCGCGCAGCAAAGCTTGCAGGAAGCCAAGCCGGACCGGGTTATTGCTGCTGACCAAGACACGCATTGGGATGCTCTCCGCTGACCACCTTCGCTTGCCGGTCCGGCATGTGGCGCCTATGGTGCGACACGCAAATAAAGGTGAGCAAGAGTGGATTTAGCGCCTCAGCAAATGCCTGGCGAGGATCGAGGCCGGGGGGAAGATGCCCTGACCGCGCTTACGGCGCTTGTCCAGGATGATCTGGAAGCCTGCAACCGTCTGATCGTTGAGCGGATGCAAAGCCCGGTGGCGCTGATCCCACAATTGGCCGCGCATCTGGTGGCCGCCGGGGGCAAAAGGCTCAGGCCCTTGTTGACTTTGGCTGCCGCCAAGCTCTGTGGCTATCAGGGCGAGAGGCATATCTCACTCGCGGCTTGTGTGGAATTCATCCATACCGCGACGCTTTTGCATGATGATGTTGTCGATGAAAGTGCGCTCAGGCGCGGCCAGGCCAGCGCCAATGCGCTATTTGGCAATAAGGCTTCCGTGCTGGTGGGCGATTTCCTGTTCGCCCGTGCCTTTCAATTGATGGTGGCCGATGGGTCGCTTGAAGTGCTGCGCATCCTGTCCACCGCCGCGGCGACGATTGCCGAAGGTGAAGTGCTGCAATTGATGACGCAGAATGATACCGCGACCACGGAAGCCCAGTATCTGGCGGTGATCGAAGGCAAGACCGCCGCGCTTTTCGCCGCCGCAACCGAAGTAGGCGCGGTGATTGCGGATCGCCCACGCGCCGAACAGACTGCCCTTCGCGATTATGGTGGCGCGCTTGGGATTGCCTTCCAATTGGTGGATGACGCGCTGGATTACGCTGCCGATCAGGAAGCGCTTGGCAAAACAGTCGGTGATGATTTCCGCGAAGGCAAGATCACCCTGCCTGTATTGCTCGCTTTCGCGCGCGGGTCTGACGAAGAACGCGGCTTCTGGCGACGCGTGCTGGAAGAAGGTGATCAGCAGGACGCGGACCTTGCAACCGCCATGGCGCTGATGACGAAATACGACACCATCGGCGAAACCATCGCCCGCGCCCGGCGTTATGGTGAAAAGGCGATTTCAGCGCTGGATGTTTTCCCCGATAGCCTGGAACACCGCGCGCTGGTGGAAGTGGTGCGCTTTTGCATAGACCGCGCGCGCTGAGGCTTCGCGCCTGTTAAGAACGCTTGGGCAGCAAAGCTAGCGCCACCATCGCAAGCAATAGGCTCGCCACCCACCAAGCCTGCCATAGCCCGAAAGACAGCATCCCCGTGACAGCCGCTGAGGCCAGCATACCGGCCCCCGCGGCAGGTGCGGCGCTGCGCGACGCGGCGAAGCCAAGGGCTAGCATCAGCGCAGCGCCGATCAGTGCGCCAATCCCGCCCAATTCCAGCCAAAGCTGCAAGGCGCCATTATGGGGATGCAGCGGCATTACCTCCACATGCGGAGAGGCGAGGAAAGCGCGCTGCGCCGGCGCGGTGATGTTCAGCCGATCAAGCGTTGCAGCATCAGGCCGCGCGCGCCCGCCCGGCATGGCGCGGCTTGCTTCCAGCCCCCAACCAGTCAGCGGCCTTTCGGCAATGCGCGCTGCGGCGAAATCCCAGATAACCAGGCGATGCACCGCCGATGGCGGCAAGCTGGCTGAGGGGATTTGAGGAATAAAGGCAACCAGCAGCGGCATCAGCAGGATCAGTACCGCAACCCCTGCCCCCACCAATTTCGGCACCAAGCGCGGCGCGGCAAGGCTGAATAGCGCGGCGCCAAGCCCAGCGATGGTCGCAAGCCGCGCCGTTTCCCCCGGCAGGCTGATCAGCACCGCAGCCCCCGCCATCAGCAGCACCGCGCGCACAAGCCAAGGCCAAGGCAGCGCAAAACCCATGGGCAACAGTAGCGCCATGAATGACGCCGCAGGCTTCAAGCCAAACATCAACGCCTCGGGAATTTCCTTAAGCCCGCGCACGGCAGCGCGCAGCGCATTGCCGCTTTGCCAATCCGCAAAAGCGGCCGCCACGCCAAACACTAGCCCGAAGCCAATCCAGGGCATCAGCCGCGCCCCTTGCGCCGCCCCCGCCGCGCCATGCGCCAGCACCATCATCGCGGCCAGGGTTATGGCAAGCAGCGCGGCGCGCCCAGGCTCGGGCGCCCAAAGCGCGGTGATCGCCCCCCAAGCCATCAGCAGCAGCCCTATCAGCAGTGCCGCGCCTTGCGGCAAGCCCGGCCGCCAGCCAGCACGCCAGCCAAGCGCCAAGGTGATGGCCATGGGGATCAGCGCCAGCGGCGCCATGGCCTTGGATTGCAGCACCGCCACGAAGGGCGCGGCGAAAAGGGCGATGGCGAGAGGTAGGCTCTGATGAGGCATGCCCGCAGAATTAGGCTAAAATCGAGGCTTGCGTAACCTCAACAGTCCATTTCAGCACACGGCAGATACATTTCATTGCGCGAAGTAACGCCAAAACCCACTTCTCTATGCTAGAGAACGGCTTGGGAGATTCAACCAGTGCTGCCTGCTATTCCCTTTTTCGATCTTCGCGCCGAACCCCAACCATCGCTTGCCGCCATGCGTGCGGCGCCAGTGCGAACCGAAGCGCTCTGGCGCTGGGCGCGGGAGCATTATACCCCGGCGGGCC
The DNA here is from genome assembly GCA_945873675.1 of Asaia bogorensis. Lineage (GTDB taxonomy): Bacteria > Pseudomonadota > Alphaproteobacteria > Acetobacterales > Acetobacteraceae > Neoroseomonas > Neoroseomonas bogorensis_C. The sequence goes on along the minus strand of CAMCEP010000088.1, from coordinate 2,428 downwards.
TCGCGTTTGCGGATCGGCTTTCGCGCCATTGGCTCCGCCGCAACGACAATCCATTGCGCGCAGAGATCGAGGCAATTTCAGCCGCGCTGCCAGGGCCTGGTGGCTATGCGCTCAATCTCTCATTCGAATGGGGCTGCACGGTGGGGCTTGGCGCGGCAGAGGCGCCCTTCATGCTCCGCGTGCTGGATTGGCCTTTGGAAGGCCTTGGGGAGCGGCTTTGCGTCTTTCGCCAGGCAGGGCCGGCGGGGGAATGGTTCAATCTCGGCTGGCCAGGCTTTGCCGGGGTGATCACGGCGCTGGCGCCGGGGCGCTTTTGCCTTTCCATCAATCAGCCGCCTTTGCCGCAACGCGCGCTCGCGCGGATGGCACGGCGGGCGGGTGCGGACTTCCTGGGGCTTGCCGTGGATTGGCTTGCCATTCGGCCCGCGCGCTGGCGCCATCGTGGCCTGCCGCCGGCGCATCTTCTGCGCATGGTGTGCGACACCGCGCCGGATTACGCCGCAGCACTTGCCATGCTGCGCGATACACCCTTGGCAGCGGGCGCGATCTTCTCGCTGGCCGGCACGCGGCCCGGAGAGGCTGCGGTGATCGAACGCGCCGAGGCATCACATGCCGTGATCGAAGCTGCCCCCACCGCGGTTGCCGCCAATGGCTGGCAATGCATTGCCAATCCCGGCGCGCCACGCTGGCGCTATAGCGCCGAACGCCACGCCGCCATGACGGCACTGCTGAGCGGCCCGGTGCCCGGTGAGTTCGGCTGGCTCAAGCCACCCATCGCCAATGAGGGATCGCGGCTTGCGGCCATGATGTGCCCGGCAACGGGCAGGCTCGAATTGCTGGGGCTTGAAGGCGGAGAGGCGGTGACGCGGCCGCTTTATTTGAACTGAAATAAAAAACCCCGGCACCAACGGCACCGGGGCTTACGCAACTACACGCAATGCGCCGGCGTCACACCGCCGCAATACTCTCCCGCCGCAATTCCACCGAAAGCGCATCCAGCGAACGTTCCACACGGTCAAGCATTTCCGTCACCTCATCCTTGGTGATGACCAGCGGTGGGGAGAAGCCGATGCTGTCATTCATCATGGCGCGCAGGATCACGCCCTGTTCTTCGCCATGCTTCACCAAACGCGGCCCAATCTTGCGCGCGGGGTCGAAGTTCTTCTTGGCAGCCTTGTCTTCCACCAATTCAATCGCGCCCACCATACCAACGCCGCGCACTTCCCCCACCATCGGGTGATTGGCGAAGCGGCGCTGCAATTCCGCTTGCAGATGCGGCCCCACGGATTTCACATGGCCGATCAGGTCCATCTCATCATAGATTTTCAGCGTTTCAATCGCGACCGCGGCGGCCACCGGATGCCCGGAATAGGTAAAGCCATGGCCCCAAGTGCCGACCGCGGAAGAACCCTCCACAATGCCCTGGAAGACCCGTTCATTCACCATCACGGCCGAGATCGGCAGATAGGATGAAGACAGCGCCTTGGCGCAGACCAGAATATCCGGCGTGATGCCAAAGGTCTGGCAGCCCCAGTAATTGCCGGTGCGCCCGAAGCCGCAAATCACCTCATCGGCCACAAACAGCACATCATGCTTTTTCAGCACGGCCTGGATTTTCTCGAAATAGGTGCGCGGCGGCACAATCACGCCGCCCGCGCCCATGGTCGGTTCCGCCCAGAAGGCGGCGACCGTCTCTGGCCCTTCATTGATGATATAGGCATCCAATTCTTCCGCGAGGCGCGTCGCGAAATCTTCTTCCGATTCGCCCGGCTTCGCATCGTGGTAGTGATGCGGCGTGCCAACGTGATGGAAGCGCCCGCCCGCAATCGGCGCATCAAACAGCTTGTGGTTGGCGGGCAAGCCGGTCAGAGAAGCCGCCGCCAGCGTAATGCCGTGATAGCCCTTCAAGCGCGCAATCAGCTTCTTCTTCTCAGGCCGGCCAATCGCGTTGTTCATGTACCAAATCATCTTGATCGCGCTGTCATTCGCCTCAGACCCGGAATTGGCGAAGAAAACCTTGCTCATCGGCACTGGCGCGCGTTCGATCAGCATTTCGGCCAGGTCAATCATCGGCTCATGCGATTTGGCCGTGAAGGAATGATAGAAGGGAAGCTTGCGCATCTGGTTGGCGGCAGCCTGCACCAGACGTTCATTGTCAAAGCCGAGCGAGGTGCACCACAGCCCCGCCATGGCTTCGATATATTCCTTGCCTTGATCGTCAAAAATCCGCACGCCCTTCCCGCGGCTGATCACCAGCGGGCCATTCACCTGATGCGCCTTGGCATCGGTATAGGGGTGCAGCACATTGGCAATGTCGCGGACGGCATTGGAATTGCGGGGCGGGGTCATGTTTTGGCTTCCTCGAACTTGGTCAGAGACGTGATTAAGGCATGCCTTGGCCCAAGACCCAAGAGGAAAGCGTTGCCCT
>CAMCEP010000087.1 GCA_945873675.1 Asaia bogorensis | reverse complement strand
TGGAAGCGCTGATGGAACCCACCGGCGCGCTGCCGGTGGATGTGCTGCAAACCCTGTTCGCCAGCCTTGATCCCTTTGGCATTGCCGAGAAATTCCGGGGCTTTGGCCGGCTTGAACAGACATCCCCTGCCGCGCGGCGCTTTGTGGCGCTGGAGGATTGGTTGAATGATGGCGTGCCGCTGGCCGCCCCTGTAGCGCGGCAATGTATTGGCGGCTGGTATGGGCGGAATGAACCGGCGGGGCTTGCCTGGCGGGTCGCGGGGCAGGTGGTGGACCCGGCCCTTTGGCAGGGACCGGCCTTTGCCGCCATTCCGCATCGGGACCGCATAGTGCCCCCCGCTTCTGCCCTGCCGCTGACCGAGCGCTTGCGTCAGGTCAAGCTGCATATGGCGCCGGCGGGGCATATCGGCATGGTCGCCGGCATTGCGGCCGAAACCGCGCTGTGGCAGCCCTTGCGCGACTGGATGCGCGGTTTGTGATACCAAACCGCAAATGACCCATTCTTGAGGAAGGACACCCCCAATGACCGAAATCGTCATCGCCTCCGCCGCCCGCACGCCGGTTGGCGCCTTCAACGGGGCTTTCGCCTCCTTGCCCGCGCATGCGCTGGGCACCGCCGCCATCAAGGCCGCCATGGAACGCGCCCGCATTGAAGGTGCGGAAGTGGATGAGGTGATTTTGGGCCAGATCCTGGCCGCGGGTGCAGGGCAGAACCCGGCGCGTCAGGCTTCCGTGAATGCGGGCATTCCGGTGGAACACACGGCCTTTGGCATCAATCAGCTTTGCGGTTCGGGGCTACGCGCCGTGGCGCTGGCGGCGCAGCAAATCGCCACTGGCGATGCGCGCATTGTAGTGGCGGGCGGTCAGGAAAGCATGACCCAGGCGCCACACGCGCAGCAGCTGCGCGCCGGGCAGAAGATGGGTGATCTTGCCTTGGTGGATACCATGCTGCGCGATGGGCTGATGGATGCCTTCCATGGCTATCACATGGGCAATACGGCGGAGAATGTCGCCCGCGCCTTCCAGATCACGCGCGATGAACAGGATCAATTCGCCTTCAATTCTCAACGTAAGGCGGGCGAGGCGATGGCGGCGGGCCGCTTTGCCGATGAAATCGCTGCCGTGACAGTGAAGGGCCGCAAGGGCGATGTCATTGTTTCCAGCGATGAATATCCGAAGCCGGATACGACGATGGAAATCCTGGGCAAGCTCCGTCCGGCCTTTGCCAAGGATGGGTCTGTTACTGCCGGCAATGCTTCCGGCATCAATGATGGTGCGGCGGCGGTTGTGGTGATGACGGCTGCCGAAGCTGCCAAGCGCGGAATCACGCCGCTGGCGCGCATTGTGTCCTGGGCGACGGCGGGCGTTGATCCTTCCATCATGGGCACGGGCCCCATCCCGGCATCGCGCAAGGCCTTGGCCAAGGCGGGCTGGAAGATTGATGATCTGGACTTGATTGAAGCCAATGAAGCCTTCGCCGCCCAAGCCATCGCCGTGAACAAGGATCTTGGCTGGGATACCAGCAAGGTGAATGTGAATGGCGGCGCGATTGCCATTGGCCACCCGATTGGCGCTTCCGGTGCCCGCGTGCTGACGACCCTGTTGTTTGAGATGCAAAAGCGTGGCGCGAAGAAGGCGCTGGCGACGCTTTGCATCGGCGGCGGCATGGGTGTGGCCATGTGTTTGGAGCGGTAGGTTTTAGTTTCGGCGTCTGACGCCAAACGAAAAAGGGCTCGCCGGGTGATCCGGCGAGCCCCTTTTATTTGCAGTGTTTGCGATGGTTCAGAACTTTGCGACCGCTTCGGCGATGGCGCGGCCCACATCCACCGTCCCGGCCTGCCCGCCCATGTCGCGCGTGCGCGGGCCGCCTTCCGCCAGCAGCTTTTCAATCACTGCAAGGATCGCATCGGCCGCCTGCTTTTCGCCGAGGTGTTCCAGCATGATCGCCCCCGACCAGATCTGCCCGATCGGGTTGCAGATGAATTTGCCGGCAATATCCGGCGCGCTGCCATGCACGGGTTCGAACATGGAAGGAAAGTGCTTTTCGGGATTGATATTGGCGCTGGCGGCAATGCCGATGGAACCCGCCACCGCCGGCCCAAGGTCTGAGAGAATATCACCGAACAAATTGGACCCCACCACCACATCAAACCAATCCGGATGTTGCACGAAATGGGCGCAGAGGATGTCAATATGAAACTGGTCCGTCGTGATGCCCGGATAATTCTTGGACATTTCGGCGAAGCGTTCATCCCAATATGGCATGGTGAAGGTGATGCCATTGGATTTCGTCGCACTCGTCACCTTCTTGCGTGCGCGGGTCTGGGCCAATTCAAAGGCATAGCGCAGCACGCGATCCACCCCGATGCGCGTGAAGACACTTTCCTGGGAGACGAATTCGCGGTCCGTGCCCACAAACATGCGCCCGCCGCTTGAAGAATACTCCCCTTCCGTATTTTCGCGCACCACAATGAAATCAATATCCTTGGGCCCACGGTTCGCGAGCGGCGTCGTCGCCCCCGGCAGCAGCCGGCAGGGGCGCAGATTCACATATTGGTCAAAGCCGCGCCGAATGGGGATGAGCAAACCCCAGAGCGAGACATGATCCGGCACGCCAGGCCAGCCCACGGCACCCAGGAAAATGCTGTCACTATCCTTCAGGCGATCCATTCCATCATCCGGCATCATCTTGCCGGTCTTGGTGTATGTTTCGCAGGACCAATCGTAATGCGTCAGTTCCAAGTCAAAGCCGAAGCGCCGCGCCGCGGCATCCAGCACGCGAAGCCCTTCGGGCGTGGTTTCCTTGCCAATGCCATCCCCGGGGATGACGGCGATGCGGTGCTTACGTGTGGCCATGGGGTCTCTCCTGCCCTTTCTTCAAGCTAGTCATAACGCGGGATGCGGGCTTTGCCAGCCCTGAGGGTCAGGGGTTTGTCGGCGCTTCGTCACCGCGCCAAGCCTTGAGCAGCCCATGTGCTACGGCGAGCAAGGCCGGGCCAATGAAAAGCCCAAGGAAGCCAAAGGCGATCAACCCGCCGAAGACGCCGAGAATAATGAGCGAGAGCGGCATGGCGCTGCTGCGCTTGATGAGCAAGGGGCGCACGATATTGTCGCTGCCCGAGACCATGATCAGCCCCCAAAGCCCCATGAAAATCGCCCAGACGACCTGGCCTTCGCTGTAAAGCCAAGCCGCCGCGCCTAGCCAAGCCACCACCACCAGCGGCCCGAGCACCTGGCTGATGGAGAAAATCAGCGTCAGGAAGGAGATCACACCAACGCCGGGCACGCCGGCAATGGCAAGGCCAATGCCCATCAGCATCGCCTGGATGATGCCGGTGCCAACAATGCCCCAGGCCACACCGCGCACAGCGCCTTCGGCGGCCGCCACCGCATTGCGGCCCGTCTCACCGCCAAGGCGCGCTGCGATATCATTCACCTCATCCCCCAGCTTGTCGCCGCTGACCCAGAAGGCGGTGGCAACAATCAGCGCGAGCAGGATTTGCACCACGCTGGCTGCCGCCGCCTGGCCGATATCCACCAAAAGGCTGGTGATGCGCCCAGCATAAGGCGCCAGCAATTCCGAAAAATCGCCCTGAAAATGGAGTAATTGCGGCCACCAATTGCTGATGGCGCCACCCACCAGGGGAAGCCCTGAAAGCCAAGCCGGCGGCGCTTCCGGCAGGCCAGCCAATAATTCGCGCGCGACTTTTGACGCATGGGCAATCTGCCCACCCAATTCAGGTGTGACCGCCAGTGCGGGCACTGCCAGCGACAGGATCAACAGCAATAGCAGAAGGGTGGCGGCAATACCGCGCGGGATGCCGCGGTTCACCATGGCGTCCCGCAGCGGCCAGGTGCCGATGGCGATGAAGCCGCCAAACGCAATGGCAAGACCAAAAGGTTCCAGTACGCGGATAACGCCGTAAAGCAGCAAGGCCAATAGCAGCAAAACCGCCGCCCTTTCGGCGAGCATGGCGGTTTGCGTGTGGCGCGTGGGCGTTGGCGCGGGTGATTCGGTGTTTGGCATGGTTGGCTCCTGCAACCATACCCAAGCACAAGCGGGCCCTTTGGGGAAAGCGGCCCAGATGAGTTCAGGCCGGGGCGCCGCCCATGGCAGTCCGTTTGATGGCAACGCCAGTGGCGAGGCTGTGGCGTGCCTTCACCCTTTCTTCCTGGGAAGAAATCGCCAATTCGATTTCGATCAGCGCCTGTTCGACCCTTTCGATATCGGATCTTTCATCCGGTATTTGCATCACCAGGCCGGCGGCATAATGCAGCCCAAGGGTCAGGCAACCCGTATGCAAGCCCTTGAGCCGCCCGACCACATCCTGCACTTCCTGCAGGTTCTTGGATCGTCTTAGGTCACGCGCGAAGATCGCGCATTGGCCGCGGAGCGAATAAAGATAGGCCATGAGCTGATCCGGCGCGATATTCAGCCGGTTTAATGTCGCTGGGGGCGGTTCAGCAATTCTCTCCCAGGCGGCATTGAGGATTTTTTGCAGCGAACCGCGCGCTTCACGCGCATGAAAGGGTTTGACGATGTAATGGCTGATGCCAAGCGTCACGGCTTTCCTGACGGTATCAAGGTCTGATGCTGCTGTCACCAAAACAAAAGGAATATCCTTGAAGCGCGGCGAAGAACGCACGCGCTTCAGCAATTCAATGCCCGATAGCCGTGGCATCTGCACATCGCAGCAGCAGATCATGGGCGCCGGGCCCATTTCCATCTGTTCCCAGGCATCCTGCCCGTCCACCGCTTCAACCACCTTCAATTCGATGAAGCTACGCATCAAATCCGCAAGGGCCATGCGCGATACGATATCATCATCAACAACAAGTGCTCTCATGCTTTGGCCCCTTTTGCCACTTCCATCAGCATCGCGCGAAAAAGTGGTACGTTCCTTGTAACGGCGTCCCAATCATTTTGGTTGGCCAGTTTTTCCAATTCTGCGCTCAGTTTCACGAGATCGCCTTTTGGCCAGATAAAACCCACGCTGCCCTTGAGGCTATGAAAAAGCTGCGCCAGTGCGTGCATATCCTGTTTGGCATGGGCGGCATCAAGGGTATTGATCTGCAGTGCCAGGTCCTTATGGAACGCACTTTTCAGGCGATCCCGCAAATTCACCGTCGGTTGGATTGCGGATTTTGCCGAGGGTACAAGGCAGATGTCCTGGGCAGGGCTGGCCGACAATGGGGCAATACCGAAAATCTGTGCCAAAGCGTCATGATTATCTCGCAGGAGTGGCAGAAGCTTCACCCCTTCCGCAAGCCGCGCTTCAATCACCTTGGTCAAGGCTTGATGCAGTAGTGTCTCTTCAATCGGCTTGGCCAGAAAATCATCAGCGCCGCATGACAGGTAGAATTGCCGGCTTTCATCCCCGGCATTGGCGGTCAGCATGATGATGTGGATGTTCGGATTGGGGATGTGGAATTTTCCATCGCCCCCCGAACGGATTAGGCGGATCGCCGTGGCGCCATCCATTTCCGGCATGCGGCCATCCATCAGGATCACATCAAAGCTGCGCAAGGGCAGGGCTTCCAGCGCCTTGCGGCCATTCTCAACAAATTCAGCCCTATGGCCCATTTCTTCCAGCAGCCCCTGGATAATGAGCTGATTTGGCAGAAAATCCTCGGCGCAAAGAATTTGCAGTTGATGCGTATGGGGTTGCAGTTGGATTTGCAGGCTTTTCCCCTGATCTGTCCCAAGCCTGCAGGGTATCGTGAAGGTGAAACAGCTTCCCTTGCCAACTTCGCTGGATAGATGAATTTCCCCCTGCATCAGATCAACAATCTGCTTGCAGATGGCAAGTCCAAGCCCCGTGCCGCCAAAACGCCTGGTCGTTGAAGTGTCAGCCTGGGTGAATTTCTTGAAAAGCCGTAACTGCGCATCGGGGGGAATCCCGATACCGCTATCCGTAACCTGAAAGCAGATATGGTAATTCTCTTCCTGTCTTTCTTGCAGCGCCACCTTAAGCGCCACCCCGCCTATATCAGTGAATTTGATGCCATTGCCGATCAGATTCAACAGAAGCTGTTTGATGCGGGCTGGGTCGCCTTCCAGCGTATCGGGCACCTGATCATCAATGCCAACTTCAAGGAAGATGTTCTTGGCCTCCGCACGTTCGGCAAGTAGGGCAACGCTATCGCCAACAAGGTGGCGGAGCGAGAAGTCCACCGATTCAAGAACAAGCTTTCCAGCCTCGATCTTTGAGAAATCAAGGATGTCGTTCAGTAATTCAAGCAGGAATTCGGCATTGGTGCGCGCCATATCCAGATGCTTGCGCGTTTTCTCGCGCAGGTCGGGATCGCGCAGCGCCAGTCTTTGCATGCCGATCACTGCCGAAAGGGGGGTGCGAATCTCATGGCTCACCATCGCCAGGAATTCATCCTTGGCGCGGGCGGCGTTTTCTGTTGCTTCCTTGGCCGAGATTGTCTCGGCAAGGCCGTTCCAGACATCCTGTTCAAGCTTCTTTTGGGTTGTGATATCTTCAATGACGCAAAGGCAGGAATTTTCCGCCCCGGGTGTGGCAATGCGCGAAATGCTCACCTTCAGCCATAGCCGTGCGCCATCGTCACTTTCGAATTCCGTCTCCACATGGTCATCACCATGTTCGTTACCCTCGCCCCATACGGTTTCCATGTAGAAATCATAAGCCTGCTTGTCGGATAGAATGCGCGAAACAGGCTCTCCCACTAGGCCGGCCATAGGTGTTGCGAGAATTTCGGTAAGTTGCGGATTTGTCTGAGTAATGAAACCATTGGTGACCATCATCAGCCCCAGCGGTACCGAATCGAAAAAGGCCCGATCCTGTTGCAAAAGATTGATGAAGGTTTGAAATCGCGACTTGGATGCCAGATGCTGTTGGCCGTCACTGCTGTTTGTAATATCCTCAAAACCGGCGATCACAAGGCGCCCTGGGAGCGAAGTATCCAGGCGACCATTGAACAGCACAAGTTGAGCCCCCGCGGAGGTCTGACGCAGCAATTCAACCGCCTGGCATTCGCCTTGCGTCAAGATGTCTTCCAGCGCGATCGCCAATTTGCTCTGGCTCGGTTTTTTGAAGAGCGCAACAAGTTCGGCCTCATGCGCCGGGGCTTCCATTGGCTGCAAGCCCAAAAGCTCCTGCGCCGCAGCGGAAAGCTGCAGCTCATCCTTATCGGCATTCCATTCCAGCCAGGCACGGCCTTCCGAGGCAGGAACGGGTTCTGCTGGCGGGTACTGTGGCAAGGTTATGGTCATGGCCTGCCTGCCTAATCGAATGATATCAAAAAAGAATTGAGAAGGAAGGCGTACGAGGCTTCCTTGAATACCTGCCCGCAATTCAGCGCTTTTCGGTTGCAGGCATTGGGCCAGCTCGAGGGAGCGTTATTCATGAACAAGACCCGACGCTTTTTCGTTGAAGGTGAAGTTGAAGTTTATTCGGGCAATCGTGAAGCTTCGCTTAAGATCGGGGCGGAAGACGCCCGTTTCAGTGCCTCAATGCGTGCCATACCGTTCGGCTTGACGTCATTTCCGCTTGGCGCGACGCTATCCTTTCATAAACCTTTTGGGGTGACGAGGATGGGTGGTTTCAAGGCGCTGCTTATCGTGTTGGGTTTGCTGGGATCTTGGGCGGCGCCCACGCAGGCACAACGCAACCTGACCATTGGTGCGCAATCCGCCCCTTCGGGCATGGACCCGCATTACCATTCCTCAAACCCCAATAACGCCATCCTGCGGCAGATTTTCGAAACCCTGGTGGATTTCGACACTTCCGGCCGGCTGATCCCGAGGCTTGCCGAATCCTGGCGCGCCATTGATGACCTTACCTGGGAATTCAAGCTGCGCGATGGAGTGAAATTCCACGACGGCACGCCCTTCACGGCTGAGGATATCGCCTTTTCCTATGCGCGCGTGCCGACCATCGCGAATAGCCCCGGCCCTTTCACGCCCTTTGTGCGGAGCATCGCCGCCATTGAAATTCCGGAACCGCGCCGCGTTCTGATCAGGACCAAGGAACCCAACCCCTTTCTGGATTGGGACCTGTCCAACATCATGATCGTCTCGCGGAACCTGCATGCGAATGCCACCCTTGGCGATTTCAACGCGGGCCGTGCCATGATCGGCACCGGTGCCTATCGCCATGTCAGCTACACGCAGGGCGAACGGCATGAAATCACGCGCAACCCTACCTATTGGGGGCAAGCGCAGCCCTGGGAAAGGGTGGTGACGCGCTTCATCAGCAATGCCGGGGCGCGCGTGGCCACACTTCTGTCCGGCGATGTGGATTTGATTGATTTCGTGCCGGTGCAGGATGTGCAACGCCTGACCAATGATGCGCGGCTGTCTGTCTTTGGTGTGGCCAGCAATGGCACCGCCTATCTTTTTCCCGATGCAGCGCGTGATCCATCGCCCTTCGTGACCGACAAGCAGGGCCGGGTGCTGGAACGCAACCCCTTGCGTGATGCGCGGGTGCGCCGCGCGCTTTCCCTTGCCATCAATCGCCAGGGCATTGTGGATCGGCTGCTGATGGGCCAAGGCATGCCGGCGGAACAATTCGCGGCCCCCGCCGTGGCCGACCGCGCGCCCAATATGCCGCCGCCGCGCTATGATTTGGATCAGGCGCGCGCGCTGCTCCGTGAAGCGGGCTATCCGGATGGTTTTCGCATCACGCTCCATAGCCCCAATGGCTGGTTCGCATCCGATACAGATGTGGCGCAGGCCATCGCACAGGGCTGGACGCGTATTGGTGTTGAAACCCGTGTGGAGGTGCTGCCGCCCGCCAATCTTTTTACCCGTGCGACGGCGCGGGAGTTTTCGATGTTCATGACCACCTATACCTCCTCCATCGCAGCCAATACGCTTCGGCAAGTGCTGATGACACGCAATAGCGAAACCGGCGCCGGCCCCTTCAATCGCCAGCATTATTCCAACCCGGCGATGGATGCGCCTTTGGCGGAGGCACTCCGCACCATGGATACCACGCGGCGCAATGCGCTGACGGCTGAGGCCATGCGTATTGGGATTGATGATGCCGGTGTGATCCCGATTTTTTATCTGAAGGTTTCCTGGGCGGGGATCAGGAATAAGGTGAAGTATGATGCCTCGCCCTCCTGGTACACCAATGCGCTGTTGGCGAGCCCGCCCTGAACGCAGCATGAGACCCCTGAACAGGAAAGAATGATCAGCATGGCCGATAAGGAAGCCATGGCGCGGATTGCCGCGGCCATTGATGCGAATTTTGATAAGCAGGTGCAGTTCCTGGCCGATTTGGTGCGCTTTCCAAGCCTGCGCGGCCGCGAAGCGCCCTTGCAGGATTGGTTTGCCCGCCAAATGGCCGCGCGCGGCTATGCGGTGGACCGCTATACGCTCGCCGATGTGCCGCAGCATCCCAAAATGGCGCCGATGGTGGAATGTGATCCCGCCGGCAGCGTGCAGGTAGTGGCGGCCTATCGTGCGAAAAACCCCACGGGCCGCAGCCTGATCCTGCAAGGCCATATTGATGTGGTGCCCGAAGGCCCCGCCGATATGTGGACCCATCCGCCCTATGCCGCCGTGATCCGCGATGGCTGGATGTATGGCCGCGGCGCGCATGACATGAAATCTGGCGTCGCCTGCATGGTTTATGCCATGGATGCCATTCGCGATGCCGGGTTCGAACCTGCCGCCGATGTCTATGTGGAAACGGTGACCGAGGAAGAAAGCACCGGCAATGGTGCACTTTCCACGCTGCTGCGCGGCTATCGCGCGGATGCCGCGCTGGTGCCGGAACCAACGGGCCATACCATCACCCGCAGCCAAACCGGCACCATCTGGTTTCGGCTACGTGTGCGCGGCATTCCCGTGCATGTCGCCGTCGCGCAGGATGGCAGCAATGCCATTATGTCCGCCTATGTGTTGATCCAGGCGCTTTATGCCCATACCCGCAAATTGAATGAGGCCGCGCGGTCCAGCGCCTGGTATGCCGACATCAAGGACCCGATCAAATTCAA
>CAMCEP010000086.1 GCA_945873675.1 Asaia bogorensis | reverse complement strand
ACTCCATCTGGATCGGCCCCTCCCGCTCACCACGGGCGAATTGGTCTACCATGGCATTGCCGGTATCGCCAAGCTTCGCGGCCTCACCAGTCCAGATGATGCGGCCCTTATGGATCATGGCGGCATCATCGCCAATCCGCCGCGCGCTCGCCATGTCATGCGTGATGGAAACAGCGGTCGCGCCCAGCCGATGCACCACATCAACAATCAGCCCATCAATCACCGCGCCCATGATGGGATCAAGCCCGGTGGTGGGTTCGTCGAAGAAAATGATCTCGGGCTCGGCGGCAATGGCGCGCGCAAGGGCCACGCGCTTTTGCATGCCGCCCGAAAGCTCTGATGGCGAAAGATCGCCCACCGATGCGGCAAGCCCGACCTGCGCCAGCACCTCGGCCGCCTTGTCGCGGGCGCGCGCGCGGGTGATGCGCTTTTGCGCCAGCAGCTTGAAGCAGACATTTTCCCAGACCGGCAGGCTATCAAACAGCGCACCATTCTGAAACAACATGCCGATGCGGTCATTCAGCGCCTCACGCTCCTGCCGCGGTAGTTTCAGGATGTTCTGGCCATCAATTTCAATGCTGCCGGCATCGGGTTCAATCAGCCCCAGGATGCATTTGATGGTGACGGATTTGCCGGAACCCGAACCGCCCAGAATAACCATGCCATGCCCGGCGCGGATATCCAGATCCACGCCATCCAGCACCTGCTTCGGCCCAAAGGCTTTTGACAGTCCGCGCAGGCGGATTTTCGACACCGCGCCACTCATCGCGCGAAGAACATCTCGGTGATGATGTAATCCAGCGCGAGAATAAGGATGGAGGAAATCACCACCGCCGATGTCGCCGCCGCGCCCACACCCTGCGCGCCGCCCCGGCTGTTATAGCCGCACCAGCAGCCCATCAGCGCAATCACAAAGCCAAAGACCGAAGCCTTCACAAGGCCGGAGACCACATCCATGGTCTGCATAAAATCAAGCGTGGCGCGCAGATACCCGGCCGAGTTGAAGCCAAGCTTCGCCGTGCCGATCAGCCAGCCGCCCATCACCCCCAGAGTATCGGCAATAATCACAAGGAAGGGCAGTGCCACGGTACCGGCCAAAAGCCTTGGCGCCACCAGGTATTTCATCGGGTTGGTGGAAAGCGTTGTCAGTGCATCTATCTGATCCGTCACGCGCATGGTGCCTATTTCGGCGGCGAAGGCCGCGCCAATGCGCCCGGCCACCATCAGCCCGGCAATCACCGGGCCCAATTCGCGCGTGATGGAAAGCACGACAACATTCGCGACCGCCCCTTCGGCATTGAAACGCGCGAAACCTGTATAGGTTTGCAGCGCCAGCACCATGCCGGTGAAAAAGGCGGTCAGCGCCACCACGGGCAGGGAGAAATAACCAATCTCCACCACTTGGCGCAGAAACAGCCGGCCATAGAAGGGCGGGCGAAACAGATGCGAAACGCCTTCCAGCGCGAACAGCACCACGGCGCCAACGCCCTGCAAGGCGCCGAGCACGGCGCGGCCCAAGGCGGCGATGGGGTTCAGTATCGCGGTCAAGCTCAGGCAGCCCCATAGGCGCGGCGATAGCGATCACCCAGCGAGGTCAGGATTTCATAGCCAATCGTACCAGCCCGCGCCGCCAGATCATCGGGCGAAGGCGCGGCGCCGCCGATCAATTGCAGCACATCGCCAGGCGCAATGCCCGGCGCATCCGTCACATCCAACGTGATTAAATCCATGGAAACGCGCCCCACCATGGGCAGGATCATGTCGCGATATGTCGCGACACCCTGCCCGGATAGGCACCTCAGGTAGCCGTCCGCGTAGCCGACGGCAATGGTGGCAATGCGGCTGGGCCGCGCCGCGAAAAAGGAAGCGCCATAGCCAACGCTGGCGCCGGCGGGGATTTCGCGGATTTGCAGGATGGGGGCTTCCAGCCGGACCACGGGCAGCATGGGGTTGGGCGCCCCGGGCGTGGGGTTGATGCCGTACAGAGCGCAGCCTGGCCGGGCGAGGTCTGAGGCGTAATCCGCGCCCAGAAACAGGCCAGATGAATTGGCAAAGGACCGTGGCAGCCTGGGCAGCCCCGCGCAGGCGCGGGCGAAACGCGCTGCCTGTTCGGCGTTGAGCGGATGGTCCGCTTCATCCGCGCAGGCCAAATGCGACATGACATAAAGCAGTTCGAGCCCGGCCAGCAGGGAATGATCCGCCGCCAGCCGCGCCTGTTCGCCCGCATCCAGCCCAAGCCGCGCCATGCCCGTATCCAGATGCAAAAGCGCCTGCCTTGCCTGACCGGCGCTGCGCCCGGCGGCGGCATGGGCCAGCACATCGCCAAGGCTATTGAGCACCGGCACCAGCGCAGCATCGCCATCAGCGCCTGGCGCAAAACCATTCAGCACCGCAATCATCGGCCCAGAGCCCAGCGTTTCACGCAGCGCGATACCCTCGGCCAGATGCGCCACAAAGAAATGCCGGCAGCCGGCCGCCCGCAACGCCGGCGCCACCTTATCGGCGCCGAGCCCATAGGCATTGGCCTTGACCACGCCCGCCACCGCGCCCGGCGCGGCGCGCGCAGCCAGCAGACGCCAATTTTCAGCAATGGCAGCCAGATCAATATGCAGAATGGCGGAGGGATCCATCAGCAGGAACCAGGATCAGCCGCCATAGCCATCATCATGCTGCGTATCCAAATCGCCAAAGCGGGTGAATTCTGCTTCAAAGAACAGCTTGATGGTGCCAGTCGGGCCATGGCGCTGCTTGGCGATGATCAATTCCGCCTTGTTATGTGCCTCTTCCATATCTTTTTGCCATTTATCCAGGGCGCCTTGGAATTTTTCGGTATTGTCGAAGGAAAGCTCCTTCGGTGCACGCTGCATCAGGTAATATTCATCGCGATAGACGAACATGACCACATCGGCATCCTGTTCGATCGAGCCTGATTCACGCAAATCCGAAAGCTGCGGGCGCTTGTCTTCGCGGCTTTCCACGGCGCGCGACAACTGGGAAAGCGCAATCACAGGTACCGATAATTCCTTGGCCAAAGCCTTCAGGCCCTGGGTGATCATGCTGATTTCAAGCACTCGGCTTTCCGGCCGCGTGCCCGCTGCCGGGCGCATCAATTGCAGATAATCCACCACAATCAGATCAAGCCCTTTGGTACGCTGCAAGCGTCGGCAGCGTGTGCGGAGTGCGGAGATACTGATCGCCGGCGTGTCATCAATATTGAGCGGCAGGGAAGCCAATTCGCGGCTGACTTCCAGAAAGCGGTCAAAATCGCGCTGGCTGATCTCGCCACGCCGGATGCGATCCCCGGAAATACGTGATTCTTCCGCAAGCAAGCGCGTTGCCAATTGATCCGCGCTCATTTCGAGGGAGAAAAGCGCAACACCACCCTTGGGCACCGCATTTGGATCCGCTTCCTGAGCATTGCGCAGCACGGATTTCGCCGCGCCGAAGGCAATTTTGGTGGCGAGCGCCGTTTTGCCCATGCCGGGGCGGCCTGCAATGATCAGCAAATCCGAAGGATGCAGCCCGCCCGTCTTTGCATCCAAATCACGCAAACCGGTGGCAAGGCCGGAAACACCGCCCGGCGTGGTGAAGGCTTTTTCAGCGTGCTGGACCGCAATGGTCAGCGCGCGTTCGAAAGTAAGGAAGCCGCCCTCACCCGCGCCGCCTTCCTTGGCCAGTTCGAATAACGCCTGTTCGGCTGATTCCAATTGCCCCTTGGCATCCAGTTCTGCTTCCGAACCAAAGGCGCGGTTCACCACCACCTCGCCCAAATCCACCAATTGGCGGCGGAGCCAGGCATCATAGATCACCTGGCCATATTCGCCGGCATTGATGACACCGACCATGGCCGAGAGAAGCTGCGCCAAATAGGCCGGCCCCCCGACCTCATCCAACAAGCCGGAATGTTCAAATTCCGCGCGCAACGTCACCGCATCGGCAAGCTGGCCCGCTTCCACGCGGCGCTTAATGGCGTGGAAAATCCGCCCATGCACTGGATCAGCGAAGTGGTCCGGCGCCAGATATTCGCCAACGCGTTCAAACGCCTTGTTATTGGCCAAAAGCGCGCCCAGCAGCGCCTGTTCGGCCGCTAGGTTGGAAGGCGGAATGCGTTGCGAAAGGCCGAGCAAACCGGCCCCGGGAACGGCGCCGGGCGTCGTGTCAAAACTATTCATGCCCCCTTATAGCCCAACGGAGAGGAGTCGCCCCCTGGGGATTACGGGGATGGTGGGGATTGGCTGTGAATTCCTCCCCCAACAAGCGTGCGGATCACTGCTTGGCGCTCTGTCTGCCAAATATAGTCACGCGTGATGGGTAAAGCCGCCTGCTCGCGCGTGAGTTGCAATTGCCAATTCATATGCCCCATGCGCCGAAAGGCGAGTTCCGCCCCGGAGAGGTAGAATTCAAACATGCGGCAGAAACGCTCATCGTAAAGGGAAGCAATGGCGTCCCGGTTGCCGACAAAGCGCGCCCGCCAATGGGCAATGGTCTTGGCGTAATGCTGGCGCAGAATTTCGATATCTGTCACGAAAAGCCCGGCCCTTTCAGCCGCCGACAGTACTTCAGACAGCGCTGGGGAATAGCCTCCTGGAAAGATGTATTTAGCCAGCCAGGGATTGGTGGACCCCGGCCCATCAGCGCGCCCAATGGCATGCACCAAAGCGACGCCTTGGGGCTTCAGCGCGCGGCGGATTAGGCGGAAAAAGCCCGGGTAATGCTGCAAACCCACATGTTCAAACATGCCAACCGACACAATCCGATCCACGGGCTGGCGCCAATCCCGATAATCCATCAGCGCAAAGCGCACCTGCCGGGTAAGCCCGGCTTCTTCCGCTCGCGCCCGCGCGACCGCCAATTGCTCGGCGGAAAGCGTAATGCCCGTGACCTGCGCCCCCCATTCGCGCGCCAAGGTCAGCGCCATGCCGCCCCAGCCACAGCCGATATCCAAAACCTCCAGCCCTGGGCGATCCAGCTTCAGCTTGGCGGCGATATGGCGCTTTTTGGCGACCTGCGCTTCTTCCAGGCTTTCAGCACCGGTTTGGAAATAGGCGCAGGAATATTGCCGGTCTCGATCAAGGAACAGCGCGTAAAGCCGCGCATTCAAATCATAGTGATGCGCTACATTGCGCCGTGCGCGGCCTGCGGGGTTGAACTGATCCAAACGCCGCTTGGTCCAGCGCGCCCATTCCAATGCCTTTTCCGCCGGATGTGTGCCGCCTTCCATCAGGTTGAGCGTCAGCAGATCCAGCAATTCATGCAGCGAACAATCTTCGGGCAGGATGTCGCCATCCATATAGCCTTCACCCAAGGCCAAGGCTGGGTTCAGGCCAAGGCGGTGCAAGGCGGCGCGGGAGCGCACCGCAAAACCCGCCACCGGCCCCTGCCCCGTGCCATAGGATCGCAATTCACCTTGCGGCAACCGCACATGCAAAGTGCCATGCTTGATCAGGCGTTTCATGAAAAGGTCGAACAGCACTGTGCGTTTCCCTTGCCGATGCGCCAATAACCGCATCAGCAAGCGCGCTATTGCAACACAAGAAGGCGTGAAGCCTGAGCTATTCCGCCGCCCCGCGCAGCCCATCCCACCAGGGGCAGGCGCCTGGCATCAGCGTGTGATTGCCGGGCAGCACCTGCACCGGCGCCCTTTCACCGCGCGAAGCGGCCGCCATGCGCATCTCCCGCCCTTTGGCCACCGCTTCCGGCCCAGCCCAATGCCGATCATGGCCCCAAAGGCTCGGCCCGCTATCCATGCGCACCGGCTGCCACGTCGCGGGTTCGATATGCCGCCCGCCCCAGCCATATTCGACCAGAAAGCCCCCCGGCGTGCGCGCATAAAAGCTTGTCATCCAATCATTGGTGTGTCGGCCAAGCGTGGTGCCAATGCGGCCTTCTTCGGAAAGCGCAATGTCATAGCCCTGCCCAATATCATCCAGGCTCAGGCACTCCATCATAAGGTGATGCAAGGACGCCTTGCCGGTTTCAATCAGCGCCAATGAATGATGCCGGCCATTCACATGCATGAAATAGGCGCGAAAGGGGTTTTCCACCCAATCGGAAAGCCCGAAGCCCAGCACTTCCCGATAGAAGGGCAGCACATCTTCAATGCGTGGCACATTCAAAACGGCATGGCCCATGCCAAGCGGGCCGGTGCGAAAGCCGGAAATGGCGCGCCCCGGGATGAAGGGCTGTTCAGTCACTTCCGGCCCGTGAAACAGTTCCACCCGATTGCCGAGCGGGTCGGCGGTGACGATCAGCGCCGCCACGCGCCGCCTTGCGGCCAGCGCCGCGCTGCCAAGCGCAACACGATGCCCCGCCGCTTCCAAGCGCGCCGCCATGGATTGCAGTGCCGCCGCATCCGCCACTTCCCAGCCAAAGGCGCCGAGCCCGTCATGCGGATCGGCGCTGATGATCACACGTTGGTGTCGATCATCCATGCGGAA
The DNA here is from genome assembly GCA_945873675.1 of Asaia bogorensis. Lineage (GTDB taxonomy): Bacteria > Pseudomonadota > Alphaproteobacteria > Acetobacterales > Acetobacteraceae > Neoroseomonas > Neoroseomonas bogorensis_C. Next base: position 3,612 of record CAMCEP010000086.1, on the reverse strand, counting down.
CGCAATCTCGGTCGCGGATTTTTCGGCGAGCATCAGCCCAAGCAGGCGCGGGCCGAAGCCGGCCCAATCATCCAATTGGCTGGCGCGCAGTTCCAGATAGCCCAATGCGGTAACAGCCATGGCGCGATCCCCTTCCCAAGACGCAGTTGACGCGCTTCAGTCCACCTTCACCCCTGCCACGCGGGCCTTTTCCACCATATAGCCGCGCGCCCATTGCATATCTTCAAGTGACCCAAAAGCATTAGTGTAATGCCCCTTGAAGCCGCGCGCTTCGATCAGGCGGAACATATCGCCAAAGTCGAAATCGCCCTTCCCGGGGACTAGATGTTCCTCATGCCCATTGCGCCAGCAATCGGCCAAGCGCACTTCGCGCACACGATCCATCGGAATGCCGGCCACCCAGGAAGCAACGCCATCTGGCATCAGATGCGCGTGATTGGCGGTGAAGGAAAGCGCGAAGGCGGGCGAATGGATCGCATCATAATAATAGCGCCATTCTTCCTGCGTATGGGCCAGGTAATGCACCTCGGCCGTTGGCGGTTCCACATTCAGGTTTTCAAGCAGCAGTAGCGCACCATGCTTTTCCGCATGTTGCACCATGCGCTGCAGCCGGTCCCGCCCCGCTTCCATGCGCATGGGCACATCGGCGGTGAAGTGATAGCCGGCATGGACCACGATCCATTCCGCTTCGAGCTTGGGCGCCACTTCAATATAAGCGCGCATATAGGCATCCACCGCTTCCGCCAGGAAGGGCGAGTATTCCCCGACATTCACGGCGGAGAGCGTGTGCAACGCAATGGTCACACCATTGGCACGGGCCGAGGCGACAATGGCGCGGCAGCGCGCATCATCGAACATGTTCACCTTATTGGCGCCGGTATCCAATTGGATGTCGATATGGCGCACCTGGTTGCGCGCTGCCCATTCAATGGCGTCTTCAAGCTTCAGCTTGCGCCCCACATCCACCCCGATCCGGTCAATCAACGCCATGACGTGCCTCCTGTTTTGCGCATGGTTTACAGGCTTCGGGCGGGGTGGCAAGCTTCCGTTAAAGTGATCCGGAGCGCCGATAGAGCGCCCGCAACCCCGGGAAGGAAGCAAGCAATGATGATGATTGATCGTCGCGGTATGTTGGCGCTGGGCGCCTGGGCCGCTGCCACCAGCAAGGCCTTCGCCCAAAGCCCCATGCCCGAGCATGAGCGGGTTTTGTATGAAGCCGCGAAGCGTGAGGGCGAAATCACCTGGTATTCCGGCCAATACAGCGCCGAGGCTTCGGAAGCTGCCGGCCGTGCCTTCAATGAACGCTACCCTGGTGTGCGCTGCAATGTGGTGCGCAGCACGTCTCAGGTCGCGTTCCAGCGCCTTTCACAGGATTTGCGCGCCGGTGTGGCGCAATGTGATGTGCTGTCTTCCACCAATGGTGGGCATTATGTGCAATTGAAGCGCCAGAACCGGCTGATGCAATTCCGCCCCAAGAATGCCGATGGGCTTTTGCCAGATTTGCGCGTGGCGGACCCAGATAATTTCTATCAATCTAGCTTCCTCGGCATTTACCTGCTCGCCCATAATACGCGGCTGGTATCGGAAGCCGATGCGCCGAAGTCCTGGAAAGATATTCTGAACCCCAAGTGGAAGGATAAGCTCGCCGTTGGCCATCCTGGCTTCAGCGGCGCGATTGGGCTTTGGGCGATGGAAATGCGCCGGCTCTATGGCTGGGATTACTTCAAGCAATTGGAACGCAACAAGCCGCAAATCGGGCGTTCTTCCATTGATCCCGTAACCACCATGAATGCCGGCGAACGCGGCGTTGGTGTTGCGGTGCCTTCCGCCTCCACCCTGTTCAGCATGTCGCGCGGCAATCCGCTCAAGCTGATTTATCCGGAAGAAGGCGTGCTGGCCGCGCTTTCACCTTCCGCCATTATCCGCAATGCGCCGCACCCCAATGCCGCGAAGCTGTTCATGGAATTCCAGACAGGCGTTGGGCTTTCGACCGCCATTCGGTTGCTGTTCAATGAAAGCATCCGCCCGGATGTGCCGCCGCCGGAAGGGTCTCGCCCACTGGATCAGGTGAAAATGCTGGCACCGTCTATTGAAGATGCCGAAAAAGGCGTGCCGGAAGTGCGCGACGCCTGGCGCGAAACCTTCGGGATCTGACAAAACCTATGGCTGAAGGCGCTGCTCTCGCCGCTGCACCGCATCCTGGTTTTGGTGCCAGGCTGCGCATGCTGGAACCGGTCACGCTGCTCTGGCTTCTGCTGGTAGCAGCGCTGATTTTCCTGATTGCGGCGCCGCTCCTCAAGATGCTGTTGATCAGCTTTGAGGAACAGGAAACCGGCGACTTCACTTTGATGAATTACGCGACTGCCTATGGCCGGCAGCGCTATCTGGATGCCTTGCGCAATTCCCTACTGCTGGGGCTGTTGAGTGCCACGATTTCCACCATCATCGCGGTACCCATGGCCTGGGCTGTTTCGCGCACGGATATGCCGGGCAAGGGCTTCACCTGGGCCATGGTGCTGGCCGCGTTTGTGATGCCGCCTTATCTTGGCGCCATTGGCTGGATTTTGCTGGCGGGGCCAAATGCCGGCTGGATTAATCAGGTCTGGCGCGCCGTCACTGGCGCGCAGGACCCGCTGATGAATGTCTATACCTTCGCCGGCATGGCCTTTGTGATTGCGTTGCATTCCTTCCCGCTGGTCTTTATTTTCGTCAAATCCGCACTTGACCTTATTTCTTCCGAAATGGAGGACGCGGCCAATATCATGGGCGCGGGCACCTGGACCACCATGCGCAAGGTGACTTTGCCTTTGGTGTGGCCTTCCATCCTGGGTGGCTTTATTCTGATCTTTCTTGAAACCATCGCATTATTCGGCACCCCGGCCATCATCGGCATTCCCGCCCGCATCAATGTGGTGACAACGCAGCTTTGGCAGTTTTTTGAAGACCCGGTGCGGGTAGAAGTGGCGGCGGCCTATGCCATTCCACTTTTGCTGATCACGGTTTGTTTGATTGGGGTCCAGAAGCTGCTGCTTTCCCGCAAGGGGTTTGTCTCCCAGACCGGAAAGGGCGGCGAAAGGCGGCAAATTAAGCTTGGTCCCTGGCGTTGGGTTTTGTTCGCCTGGTGCTTTGGCGTGGCGCTGCTGGCGGTTCTGAAGCCTCTGCTGGTGCTGCTGCAAGCCTCCTTCGCTAAAGCTTGGGGGCGCGGGCTTTCCTTGGATAACCTCACCTTCCGAAATTACCGGATGCTACTGTTTGAACATGATATGGCTTTGCAAAGCGTGTGGAATACAATCTGGTTTTCGGCGGCTTCGGCAAGCTTGGCGCTGATCCTGGCCTTGCTGATTGCCTATATCGTTGTACGCAAGCTGTTTCGCTTCGCTGATGGCTTGGCCTTCCTGGCCATGGCGCCCTTCGTCATTCCTGGCATTGTCTTGGCGATTGGCTTTTATGCCGCCTATGCCGGGCCGCCACTCATGCTCTACGGCAGCGCGCTTCTGATCATCCTGGCCTTTACTGCGCGCTTCCTGCCAATTGCCTATGCCAATGCGCAGGCCTCCATCCGCGCGGTACATCCGGAAATGGAAGAAGCCGCGCGCATCCTGGGCAGCGGGC
>CAMCEP010000085.1 GCA_945873675.1 Asaia bogorensis | reverse complement strand
CGCGCTGCTGCCGCATCTCGGTTCCGCCACCATCGAAACGCGCCATGCCATGGGCATGCGCTGCATTGAAAACCTCGCCGCTGTGCTGATCCAGGGCATTTCGCCCCCGCATCGCGTCGTCTGATCTTTCGCTCTCAACACCAAGGAAGCTTCCGATGAATTTCGATTTCGCGAAAATCCCCTTCGAACAGGCCTATAAGCTGGTGGTGTCCACCGTGGTGCCGCGCCCGGTGGCCTGGGTGGTGACGAAGGACCAGGATGGCGTCGTGAATGCCGCGCCCTATTCCTTCTTCAATGCTTTTTCTGACAATCCCGTGGTGGTGGGCTTTGGCTGCGGGCCGCGCGCGCCAGGGGCGCTGAAGGATACGGTCGCGAATATCGAAGCGACAGGGCAATTCGTCGTGAATATGGTCTCCGCCGATCTTGCCGAGAAAATGAACATCACTGCGGTGGATTTCCCGCCCGGCGTCAGCGAAATCACCGAAGCAGGGCTTTCGACCGCGCCTTCCACCAAGGTCGCGGTGCCACGCATTGCGCAAAGCCCGGTTTCTTTGGAATGCGAGATTTTCCAATTCGTCCCAGCGGGCCGGCATATCATTGTGCTCGGCAAGGTGGTTGGCATGTATGTGCAGGATGATTGCGTGATGGATCCGGCGAAATACTACATTGATACGCCAAAGCTCGACCTGGTTGGGCGCATGCATGGGCGCGGCTGGTATGCGCGCACGACGGACCGTATCGAAATCCCCCGCATTGACCTTGATGAATGGGAAGCCAGCAAGAAGAAGGGCTGATCTTATGCGGGCGCTTTGGTGCTGTGTTTGGGCGGTTCTTGTTGCGCTAACGCTGCCCGGCACCAGCGCCCTGGCGCAATTTCCGGATCGTCCGATCCGCTTCGTCATCCCCTTCCCGCCCGGCGGCACCAATGACATTGTCGGGCGGCTGGTGGCCGATGGCATGGCGGCACGGCTTGGCCAGCCGGTAGTGATCGAAAACCGCGGCGGCGCCGGCGGCGCCTTGGGTGCTGAAGTGGTCGCGAAAACGTCGCCCGATGGCTACACCATTTTGCTCGGCAGTTCAGGCAGCCTGACGATCAATCAATTGGTCCGGCGCAACCTGCCCTATGATCCCGCCACGGCCTTCGCCCCGATTGGCCTGATTGGCAGCGGCGCCAATGTGATCGTGGTGCATCCATCCGTGGCCGCGACAAACCTGCGCGAATTGCAGGCAGCGGCGCGGGCGGCACCAGCGCCCTTCACCTATGGCTCCCCCGGTGTTGGCAGCACGGGCCATGCAGCCGGCGCGCTGATCAACCAGGTGCTGGATGTGGAGATGGAACATATCCCCTATCGCGGCACAGGCCCTGCCTTGAATGATTTGATCGCCGGGCGCTTGCAGGTTTTCACCAATGCGCTGGCACCGCTTCAGCCACAGATCAGGGCTGGCACGGTGCGTGCGCTGGCCATTGCCGGGCCGCGGCGCAATGCCGCATTGCCGGAAGTGCCGACCACGGCCGAGGCCGGTTTTCCTGAGATCCAAACCGCAACCTGGTTTGGCCTGCTCGCCACTGGCGGCACGCCCGTGGATCGCGTGCAGCGCCTGCATGGCGCGCTGAACGCCACGGTGAATGAAGCTGAGACTCGCCGCAAATTGGAAGAAGGCGGCATTGATGTTGAAACCAGCATAAGCCCCGCCGCTTTCGCCGCCTTCTATGCTGCCGATCAGGCAAGATGGGCGCCCGTGGTGCGCCGCGCAGGAGTAAGGGTTGAATGATCACACGTCGTCTCGCTTTGGCGCTTCCCTTGCTGCCTTGGGCAGCGCAGGCACAAGCACCCGCTTGGCCATCGCGCCCCATCAGGTTGATCGTGCCTTTCGCGCCGGGCGGCACAACGGATGTTGTTGGCCGGCTGGCGGCGGAGAAACTCGGCCCCCGGCTTGGCCAGCCCATGCTGGTGGAAAACCGCCCCGGCGCGGGCGCCACGCTTGGCGCGCAATTGGTGGCGCGGGCGGAAGCGGATGGCCATACGCTGCTGGTATCATCTTCTACATCACACGGCGTTTCGCCCGCGATCTATCCCAATATCGGCTATGACCCGATGGCGGATTTCGCGCATATCGCGCTGCTGTCACGCACGCCCCCTGCCCTGCTGGTCACGCGCAACCATCCCGCGCGCAATATCCAGGAATATCTGGAATTGGGTCGGCGAGAACGTGAATTGACGCTGGCGGTAGCGGCCATTGGCACATCTTCCCATTTGGCCGGCGTGCGGCTTGGTCAGGCGCTGGGTGTTGAGGTGCGCTCCGTCGTCTATCGCGGTGTTGGTCCGGCGCTCACGGATGTCATTGCAGGTATTGTGCCGGGCATTATTGATAGCCTGCCTTCCGCCGTTGGGCATATGCGCAGCGGATCGCTTCGCGCCCTGGCGCTGTTGAGTGAAACCCGTTCAACGCTCTTTCCTGAATTGCCCACCATGCGCGAAGCCGGGCTTGATGTGGTCTCTGCCGCCTGGTTTGGATTATCGGCGCCTGCCGCCACACCAGCACCCATCCTTGCGCGGCTGACGCGGGAAACCCAGGCCATGCTGGCCGAAGCCGATACGCGCGCAAAGCTTGAGGATTTGGGCGGCGCGCCCCCGCCATGGACACCAGCCGAATACACCGCCTTCATCAAAAGCCAATTGGAAACGCTCGGCGCGCTGGCGCGGGCAGCCGGCATCAAGCCGCAATAGCGCTGCCGCACCCGCTTGCACTCACGCGCCAATGCGTCAGGATGGCTTGAGGGTGGAGGAAACGCATCATGATCAACCGCCGCACACTTGGCTTGGCAGCGCTGCCATTTCTGATCCGGCCGGCACAAGCGCAAGCCTGGCCAACAAGACCCATTCGCCTGGTGGTGCCCTGGCCGCCCGGCCAGGCGACAGATCAGGTAGGCCGGTTGATGGCGCAACGGCTTTCGGAACGCTTGGGCCAACCCATCGTGCCGGAAAATCGCCCCGGCGCAGGCGGTAGCATCGGTACCGATATCGTCGCCAAGGCTACCCCCGATGGTCATACGCTCCTTGCCGCATCCATCGGGCCGATCAGCCTGGGGCCGCTGATCCATCGCACGCCTTATGACGTTGACCGCGATCTGGCGCCGGTCGCGCGGTTTTCGGGCTCGCCCTATATCCTGGTGGCGCGGGCGGATTTCCCGCCTCCTGATGCGCGCGCCCTGCTGGCTTTGCTGCGCGCAAATCCCGGCAAATACACCTATGCGTCCTCCGGCGCGGCGGGATCGCAGCACGTGTTGACCGCGCTTTTGCTCGCCCGCGCCAATGTGGAAGCCCTGCATATCCCCTATCAGGGCAGCGGCCCCGCCATGGCGGCTTTGCTGGGTGGGCAGGTACATTTCGCCATCGAAACGCTGGCCGCTTCCGGCACGCTGATCCGCGAAGGCAAGCTCAAGGCCTATGGGTCTACCAGTGGGCGGCGCAGTCGCTTGGCGCCTGATATCCCTCCGCTGGCGGAGGCCGCCGATATGTCGGGCTATGATTATACCGGCTGGATCGGCCTGATGGCGCCGGCCGCCACGCCGCCCGCCATCATTGCGCAAATTGCAGGCGCCGTGGAACAAATCGCCGCGCAGCCCGACACGCATGAGCGTCTGACGAATATCGGAACCGAGGCTTTCTTCGCCGGCCCGGATGCCTTCCGACAGGTTTTGGCGGAGTATCGAACGAATTTTGAAGCTGTCATCCGGCAGCTTGGCATTCGCGCAGAATAAGACAGGATCGGAGAGACACACATGACCAAGACCGTCGGCTATATGCTGGCCGAAAGCCTCGCGGCGCATGACATTGACATGATCTATTGCGTTCCGGGGGAAAGCTATCTTGGCCTCACTGATGCGCTGAGCGAATTCCCTGACATCAGGCTGGTGGTCTGCCGGCATGAAGGTGGCGCGGGTTTCATGGCCGCTGCCGATGGGCGCATGCGCAATGGGCGTGCTGGCGTTGCGCTGGTCTCACGCGGGCCGGGCGCGACCAATGCCATGATCGCGCTGCACACCGCCTATCATGACGCAACGCCGCTGGTGATTCTGATCGGCCATGTTGAACGCAAGGATATTGGCCGTCTTGCGCTGCAGGAACAGAATTACTCACGGCTTTTGTCCGACATCACCAAGGGTGTCTTCGAGGTCCTAGAACCGATCCAGGCGAGCGAGACCATCGCGCGCGCCTTCCATCTGGCGGAATCCGGCACGCCTGGACCGGTTGCCGTGATCCTGCCCGAAGATATTTTCGACGCGCCCGCCGAAGGCCCCGTGGTGAAGCCGCGCGCCATGCCTATGGCTGGCCCGCGCGCTGAGGATTTGGACCAGCTTGCAGAATTGCTCGCCAATGCTGAACGCCCGCTGGTGCTGGTGGGCGGTGCGCTCGCGACGCATGGCGAGGATGCTTCGGCCGAATTGAACCGCCTGGCGGAAGCCTGGACGCTACCGGTCAGCCCAACGCATCGCCGCCCACATTTGTTTGACGCCGATCATCCGAATTACGGCGGCTATATGGGCATTCGCGTGCCAAAGCCGCTGATCGAGGAAATGAAAAAGGCCGATCTGATGATCTGTCTTGGCGAACGCATGTCGGATTCAATCAGCCAATCCTATAGCTTCCCCGCAGCGCCCGAACCGCAGCTGACCATGGTGCAGGTCTGGCCGGATGCGAATGAAATTGGCCGCGTCTGGCGCGTGGATTTGCCGATTGCGGCTGATCCGCTGGCGGTCATTCGTGGCTTGCTCGCGCGCAATGCCCCGGAAGCGAGTGAGGCGCGCAAGCGCTGGGTTTCTGGCCTTAATGCCATTCACCGCGAACTGCTGGCGCCTGAATGGGACAAGATGGAAGATGGGGTTAATTTCGGCGCGGTCTGCGCGGCGGCGGCGCGGCATGTGCCGCGTGATGCGGCGATCACATCGGATGCAGGCAATTTCTCGTCCTTCCTGCATCGCTATTTCCCTTTCCGGCAGACGCAGTGTTTCCTCGCCTCCGTTGTAGGCGCCATGGGCGCGGCGGTGCCAATGGCGGTTGCGGCAGCGCTGCGGCGCAAGGGCAAGCGCGCGGTCGCTTTCGTGGGTGATGGCGGGATTTTGATGACCGGCAATGAAATCGCGACCGCGGTGCGCGAAGGTGTCGCGCCGGTGATCATCCTTTCGGATAATTCCTGCTACGGCACTATCGGCATGCATCATGAAGGCCGCTATCCGGGCCGCGCCTATGATGCCGCGATCCGGCTTTCCAACCCAGATTTCATCGCCTGGGCCAAAGCCTTTGGCGCGGCGGCGGTTTCGATCGAGACGGAAGATCAAATTGAAGCGGCGCTTGCGGAAGCCTTTGCCATCACGGATCGTCCCGTTCTGGTGCATGTGAAATCATCCGCCATGCAGGCTTCCGCCTGGCGCAAAAGGACCATGCCTTTGCCGACTGCTTGAGACACTCAAACTCGGACCCGCCAAGCGTCTTGCGGGTCCGAGTGATATCGCAATCAGATGGATTTTCTGTAATTTTTTAGCATAATTTTATTTTGAATTCTGTTCAAATGCGCGTTTTATTATCTTGTCAGCAATACTTGCACATTTGATGGGCGGCATTTCTCTGTCCGGCGTTAAATGCTCGAAAAACATTCTCCCGTAAACTCAGCTTCGCAACAGACTGATGACGCTCGTCCACCATCATCAGTGCAACTCATTTGCGAAGGGAAAATTTCGGATGATGAAAAAACTCATGGCGCTGGGTTTCGCGCTCGGCCTCGTTTCAACCCCTGCACTTGCTCAAGTCGAACTCGGCAATGGCTTTTCGGTGACCGGTTCCGCCGTTGGGCAAACTGATTACATGTTCCGCAACATCAGCCAGACGCGCAATCGCCCCGCCGCGCAGGGCAATCTGGAACTTTCCCATGAAAGCGGCTTTTACGTTGGTGGCTTTGTCAGCAATGTCACTTTCGTTGGCACCGATGCGCGCCAGGAAGTGGATGGGCTTGCGGGCTTCCGTTTTGAACTAAGCGGCCTCAAGGTTGATATTGGCGGCGTCTATTATTCCTACCCCGGCTATACCGCTGCTTCCAACCAGTATGATCTCGCCTTCGCCGAAGGCGTGATGAAGCTCTCCTATGAAATTGACGACGTGACGCTGCTGGGCACTGCGGCCTATTCGCCGGATTTCTTTGGCAGCTCCGGTACCGGCGTGTGGCTTGAAGGTGGCTTTGATTGGAAGACGCCGGTTTTTGACATCACACTGTCTGGCCGGCTTGGCCATCAGTGGATTGAGCGCAATGACCGCTTCGGTGCGCCTGACTATCTGGCCTATGGCATCTTCCTGCAGCGCGAAATCGCCGCGGGCTTCTCGGTCTCTGTTGGCTATTACGGCACCGACATCAGCCAGAAGGAATGCCTTGACCTGAAAATCTGCGATAATCGCGTGATGGCGGGCCTCACCTGGAAATTCTGAAACACTCGGCTTTCAGAATCGCCTTGAAGAACCCGCCCGGGTCATTGGCCTGGGCGGGTTTTTTGCGCCACGAACCCGTCACTCCGCCGCGATGCGGCTCGGGTCAAGCACCACTTGCGGAATGTCATAGCTGCGCAAATCGCCATAAAGCCGCGGCAGATCCGCTTCGAACAAGCCACGCGTCACCCCCGCTGCCAAGCGCGGCGCAGCCATCGTCATGGCATTGATGGAAGATCCGGCAGGGCCGAAGGACATGGTGGTGCCGATGCCGAAAAGATGGATATCGCGAATCCAAGGCGTCTCACCCACCCGCTTTTCCACAAAGGCATAATCCGGCGCCAGATAGGGGAATTCGCCAAGCCGTTCACTGGCTTCTTCAGCCGGCGGCGTGTAGCGATGCGCCCAAAGCGCGATGTTATCCGCGCATTCGCCAAGCGCCGGGATCAAAGCCGGGTCCATGCGCACGCCCGTGCCGCAAATCGCATAATCGGCGAGGAAGGCACCGCGCGTTGTTGCCAATTCAACGTGCTCATCCACCAAGCGCGCCCCGGTCCAGGGCCGGCCGACATGCATGGTGAAATTGGGAAAGGCATTGACCCGCGCATAGGTATCGGCCGGAAAGCCCTCCCGCAGTCCAAGAATGTAGGACATAAAACGCCAGCGCCATTCATCCGGCATTTCAAAAATATGGCGCATGAAACCGGCAAAGGTCAGCCAGCGATAGGGCTGGATGATCATGGGATCAGCACGGCGGCAGAACAGATGCACCTCAGACGCCCCTGCCTCAAGCGCCATGGCGGCATTGTCAAAGGCCGAGGCACCCGCGCCCAGCACCGCCACCACGCGGCCCTTGAGTGCGGCGAAATCAATCGCATCCGCGCTATGGGCGCGCTTATCCGCCGGCAACGCACGCAGGAAATCGGGCATCCACCATTCGCCAACGCCTTCCTGCCCTGTCGCCAGCACCACCTTGCGCGCCAGATAAGGCCCGGCTGAGCTTTCCACCCGAAGGCAGGGCAGCCCATCATCCGTGTGCGCCGGCGAAATGCGCCCGGCCTCCACGCCATTTCGCACCGGCAAGGCCAGCACCCGGCGCAGCCAATTCAAGTAATCCTGCCAGGCTTCGCGGGGTATCATGCGCATGGCAGCGAAATGCGCCGCGCCGAATTGCGCCTCATGCCAGGCCTGATACGTCAGCGACGGGATGCCCAAATCCGGCCCGTTCTGATCCTTCCAAGATCGCAAGGTCGGCATGCGGGCGTATGTGACCCACGGGCCTTCCTTACCCTCCGGCGCGCGGTCCAGCAGTAGGATATTGGCTACCTTGTCGCGCTTCAGCGCATGCGCCACCGCAAGGCCGCATTGCCCCGCGCCGATGATCAGGCAATCCAGCACCGGCGCGCCGCCGCTGGTTTTGGCCTCAAGCCAGGCGGCACGCGGATGGGCCACCAATTCAAGGTCGCGGCTTATATCGGCTTCAAGGTCGGTCAGATTGCGCGGGGCCGGCATGCGGGAAGGCTCCTCTCGTTCAGGGCAAGCATCCAGGATTCCGGCGCGGGACGCAAAACCACGGCAAAACCCCACTTGAAGGCCGTGCAGGGCCATGTTTTCGCCCCATCTCGGTTGTTATCACCCCTTTTAGAAACCCGTTGAGGCCCCGCTTTTGTCCCAGGACCCGCCCGCACTTTCCATTGTCGTCCCTGCTTATAACGAGCAGGAGGTACTGCCCCAATTCCATGCGCGGCTGGCGGCAGCGCTGGCTGGCATCGGGCCTTCTTGGGAAGTGGTCTATGTGAATGATGGGTCGAAGGATGGCACGCTGGCCGTCATGCTCGGCCTTCAGGCGCAGGATCACCGTGTGACCGTACTCAATCTCAGCCGCAATTTCGGCAAGGAGATTGCGCTCACCGCCGGCTTGGATCACGCCCGCGGGGCAGAGGCAGTGGTCGTGATTGACGCCGATCTGCAAGACCCGCCCGAGGTGATCCCGGATCTGATCGCCGCCTGGCGCCAGGGCTTTGATGTTGCCTATGCGCAGCGCAATACCCGCGCCGGCGAAACCTGGCTGAAAAAGGCAACCGCTTACGCGTTTTATCGGCTGATGCAGCGGATCAGCGGCAAGGTGCAGCTGCCGCCCGATACTGGCGATTTCCGGCTGATGAGCCGCCGCGCCCTGGATGCGCTGCTGAAGCTGCGCGAACAGCATCGCTTCATGAAAGGCCTCTTTGCCTGGATCGGCTTTCCTGCCATTGCCGTGCGTTATGACCGCGCCCCGCGCGCTGCCGGCACCACCAAGTGGAATTACTGGAAGCTTTGGAATTTTTCGCTGGAGGGCATCACCTCCTTCACCGTCGCACCGCTCAAAATAGCGACCTATATCGGGCTGATCACGGCGATTGGCGCCTTGGCCTATCTGGCGCAGTTGATCTTCCGCACCATTTTCTTCGGCAATCCCGTCGCTGGCTACCCAAGCCTTCTGGCCGTCACACTTTTCTTGGGCGGCGTGCAGATGATGATGCTTGGCATCATTGGCGAATATCTCGGGCGCATCTTCAACGAAACCAAGGGCCGGCCGCTTTACCTGGTGGAACGCTACCTGCCTGGCGATAAGGCGTGACGCGACAAGCTTTGAAAGCCTGGGCCGGGGCTGCAGCTTCGGTGCTGATCGGCTGGGCGGTGATCGCCTACGCCTTCGGGCTGCATATCCTGCCCCCCTGGAATACCGGCTGGATGTTGAGCGGCATGATCGGCCCCGACCCGGTGCAATATTGGCTGGGCTGGAGTTTCTTTCGCCGCGCGCCCTGGTCCTGGCCACCCGGCCTCAACCCGCTTTGGGGGCTGGAGGTCAGCTCCTCCATCTATTACGCGGATGCGATTCCGCTGCTGGCATTTTTCTTCAAGGCCATCAGCCCGGCGATCGAGGTCTCGCAATATTGGGGGCTTTGGATTTACGGCTGCGCGGCGCTGCAAGCTTTCATGGCGTGGCGCATCATCGGGCTTGCCACTGATGATCCCTTGGCGCGATTGGCCGGTGCGGCGCTGTTTGTGCTGCAACCAACAATGCTGGCGCGCATGGGCGGGCATTTCGCGCTTTCGGCGCATTTCCTGCTGCTGATGGGGCTGTGGCTTTGCCTGACGCATGGGGCAAAAGCGCGCTGGGTGGCCTGGGCAGCGCTGCTGGTCGCGACCGCGCTGATCCACGCCTATCTGCTGCCCATGGTGGCCGCACTTTGGACCGCGGATGTGCTGGCGCGCTGGCTAGATGGCGCGAAGCGCGGCGGGCTTTTCGCTGAAATCATCATCATCTTCGCCCTTGTGCTGGCAGCACTTTGGGCAGGCGGGATGTTCGTTCTGGGCGGCGGCTTTGGCGGGTTTTGGGGCGGCTATGGGCAGATGCAAATGGATGTGCTGGCCCCCTTGGACCCCTCGCCCTGGGGCGCCTTCCTGCCGGATTTGCCGGGACCGAACCATGTGGAAGTTGGGCATTCCTATGCCGGTCTTGGGGCGCTTTTGCTTGTACTCCTTGGGCTGTTGGCTTGGGCCAAGAACCCAACCAAGCCCAAAGGGCGCTTCTGGCCGCTGATCCTGGTGCTGGCTGCGATGGCGCTATTCGCCATTTCGCCGAATGTCTCCATTGCTGGTTTCA
>CAMCEP010000084.1 GCA_945873675.1 Asaia bogorensis | reverse complement strand
CCGGGCGCGACCTCAGTCAATGGGGGCGCGCCATCAGCACAGCGCGCGATGGCAAAGGGGCAACGCGGGGCGAAGCGGCAACCCGGCGGCGGCGCGCGCAAATCCGGCACCGTGCCTTCAATGCTGGCCAGCCTTTCGCCGCGCACGCCTGCTGATGGTGCGGCGCCGAGTAACCCGACGGTATAGGGATGCTCAGGCCGCGCAAAAAGATCAGCTGCGCGCGCCTGTTCCGCCACACGCCCGGCATACATCACCACAACATCATCGGCGTGATCCGCAACCACGCCCAGATCATGCGTGATCAGGATAACTGCCGTGCCGGTCTCCCGCTTCAAATCATCCAGCAGTGCCAGGATTTGCGCCTGCACCGTCACATCCAAGGCCGTGGTCGGTTCATCGGCAATCAGCAGCTTGGGCCGGCAGGCGAGTGCAATGGCGATCATCACGCGCTGACGCATCCCGCCCGAGAGCTGATGCGGGTATTGCCGCGCGCGCCGCGCCGCATCGGGGATGCGCACTTTCTCCAGCATCGCGACCGCCGCCTTGAAGGCTGCGTCACGGTCCAGGCGCTGATGCAGGCGCAAAGCCTCGGCCACCTGCTCACCAGCCGTGAAGGCCGGGTTCAGGCTGGTCATGGGTTCCTGGAAGATCATCGCCATCTCAGCGCCGCGCAAGGCCCGCCGTTCTTCCGCGGACATGCCGAGCAAGTCCCGCCCCATCAGCCGCGCGCTGCCAGACACGGCCGCATTCTCCGGCAGCAGCCCCATGATGGCCAGCGAAGCCACAGATTTCCCGCAGCCGCTTTCACCCACAATCGCGAGCGTCTTGCCAGCTTCAGCGCGAAAGGAAATGCCATCCAGAACGCCAAGCATCCGCCCATCCTGGCGAAAGCCAAGACTGAGCCCGGACACGTCCAGAACCGGCGTGGTCACAGCGAAATCCCGATGGCGGAAATGGGAGGCGTCATTACCTGACTAAAAACCCCAAAGCGTCGCTTTCGCAAGCCCTTGATTGCTGAAGGCGGCCTAGCGGCGCCGCGCCATGCCCAAAAGCAAAGCGCCCCTGCCGCGAACCGCAGCAGAGGCGCCCTGTTTCAGAAAGGCTGAGCGGCTTACAGGCGCACGCGCAGCAGATTGCCGATTTCACCCACAATGCCGCGCCGGAAGGCCAGCACGCAGGCAATGAAGATCACGCCTTGGATCACCGTGACCCAAGCGCCCATCTCGGCCAGGTAGTTCTGCATGGCGACAATCACGGCGGCGCCGATCATGGGGCCGAACACGGTACCAAGCCCGCCCACCAGCGTCATGAGCAGCACCTCACCGGACATAGACCAATGCACATCGGTCAGTGTCGCAATGCCGAACACCAGCGACTTCGTCCCACCCGCAACACCGGCAATGGTCGCCGAAAGGATGAAGGCCACCAGCTTGTAGTCATCCGTTCTATAGCCAAGCGATGTGGTGCGCGGTTCATTTTCACGAATGGCTTTCAGCACCTGGCCGAAGGGTGAATGCACAATGCGGTGGATCAGCAGGAAGCAGAGCACAAAAACCGCAGCGACAAACCAATACATGGTCATATCGGGAGCGAGAGAGATGAAGCCGAACAGATGGCCGCGCGGCACCGCCTGAATGCCATCTTCACCGCCGGTGAAGGGCGCTTGCAGACAGAAGAAGTAGATCATCTGCGCCAGCGCAAGCGTGATCATGGCGAAGTAGATGCCCTGGCGGCGAATGGCGACCCACCCGAAAATCGCCCCCTGCACCCCGGCCAATAGCGCCCCGATCAGGATCGAGATTTCCGGCGTCAGCCCCCAAACCTTGGCACTATGGGCGGCGATATAGCCCCCCATGCCGAAATAGGCGGCGTGGCCGAAGGATGTCAGCCCAACATAACCGATCAGCAGATTGAAGGCGCAGGCGAATAGCGCGAAGCAGAGCAGCTTCATCAAAAAGACGGGATAGAGGAAGAATGGCGCCACCACCAAGGCCGCAAACATAACCAAAAGGGCGACGAATTGCGCCTTGGTGAAGCCGAAGATTGTTTCCTGCGGGCCCGCGGGGGCGGCGCTGCTTGTCATGGAATGACCGGCCATGGATCACGCCCTCCCGAAAAGGCCGGCGGGACGCGCCAGCAAGACCATAACCATGATGATGAAGATCACAGTGGCCGAGGCTTCCGGGTAGAAAACCTTGGTGAGACCTTCAATGATACCGAGGCCAAAGCCGGTCAGCACAGAGCCCAGAATGGAGCCCATGCCGCCGATCACCACCACGGCAAACACCACGATAATGAGGTTTGTGCCCATTTGCGGATTGACCGAATAAATTGGTGCGGCAAGCACGCCGGCCAAAGCGGCCAAAGCAACACCTGCGCCATAGGTCAGCGTGATCATGCGCGGCACATTCACGCCAAAGGCCTGCACCAGCGGCGCGTTTTCCGTCGCCGCACGCAGATAGGCGCCAAGCCGGGTCTTTTCGATCACGAGCCAAGTGGTGATGCAGGCAAACAGCGCGAACACCACGACCCAGCCGCGATAGACCGGCATGAACATAAAGCCGAGATCCCAAGCGCCTGAGAGTTCCGGCGGAATACGATAGGGCATGCCGGAGGAGCCGTATTGATTTCGGAACACGCCTTCAATGATCAGCGATAACCCGAAGGTCAGCAGCATCCCGTATAAATGATCCATCTTATAAAGCTGACAGATCATAGTTCGTTCAAGTATCACCCCTGTCAGCCCCACCAGCAAAGGTGAGAGGATCAGCGCCCACCAATAGCCGATGCCAAGGTAGTTCAGCAGCATCCAGGCCACGAAGGCGCCCATCATGAACTGCGCGCCATGGGTGAAGTTGATGATGTTAAGCAGCCCGAAAATCACCGCGAGGCCAAGTGACAGCATCGCGTAGAAGGCGCCATTGATAAGTCCGAGCAGAAGCTGTCCAAACAGCAGCGGCGTCGGTATGCCGAATATCTCATCCATGCGGAGATTTTCCCTCAGGGCGCCGCTGCGCCGGGGCGGATGCCACGGACAGGGCGCGAAGTGGATACCATTTGTGTCATGTCAGGCCCGCACGAGAGGGCAATTACCCTCATTGATCGGACGGAAAGCTTCATTCGCCGGGGTGGTTTGCAGAAGCTTGTAGTAATCATAAGCCCCGCGGCTTTCGGAAGGCGCCTTCACCTCAAACAGGTAGGAAGGGCACAGCTTGCGGCCATCAGCGCGGATGCTACCGGGGCCGAAGGCATCATCATCGCAAGGAATGGCCTTCATGCGTGCAATCACTTCAGCGCCAGATGTCTTTGAAGCCGCAACGCCCATATCGGCAATCGCCTTCAGATAATGCAGCGCGCCGGAGTAATTGGCGATGGAGGCCATATTCGGGCGCACTTCCCTCAGCCGCGGGCGCAGCCTTTCGGAAATGGCGCGGGTGCGGTCATTCAAATCCCAATAGAAGCTTTCCGTCAGGATCAGCCCCTGCGCGGTTTGCAGGCCAAGCGCATGCACATCCGGCAGGAACATCAGCAGCGCCGCCAGCTTCACGCCGCGGCGCGTGATGCCGAATTCGGCCGCCTGCTTCACCGTGTTGATGGTATCAGCGCCGGCATTCGCCATGCCGATTACCTTGGCGCGCGAAGCTTGCGCTTGCACCAGGAAGGATGAGAAATCGGTCGTCGCCGGGAAGGGATAACGCACCTGCCCCATCACGCGCCCGCCGGCATTGCGTACGAAATTCGCCGTATCGCGTTCCAAAGCATGGCCAAAGGCGTAATCAGCCGTGATGAAGAACCAGCTATCACCACCGGCGCGCACCATCGCACCACCCGTGGATTTCGCCAGCATGTAAGTATCATACATCCAATGCACGGTATTTGGCGTGCAGGCCGGCCCGGTCAGATCCGATGTCGCGGAACCTGTATTCACACAAACCTTATTCTTTTCCCGCGCGATATTGGCGACCGCTAGGCCGACCGAAGATGTCGGCACATCAATGATCATATCAACGCCCTGATCATACCATTGGCGCGCGATATTCACGCCGACATCAGGACGGTTCTGATGGTCCGCGTTGATGACTTCAACATTGAAGCCGCGATTGCCGAATTCCTGTACCGCCTGGCGCGTGCATTCCAGCCCGTAGGGACCGCTGATATCGCGGTAGGGGCCGGACATGTCGTTCAACACACCGATCCTGATGGTATTCGCGGCCTGCGCGCGGGCAGAGCGCCACGGCAAGCCACCAAGGGCAGCGCCGCCAGCAGCGGCACTGCCGAGAATACTACGCCTTTTTGTTGTCATGACGCTTCCCCCCTTGCCAGATTAAATCACGAACGAACCAAGGCACAGCCGCCTTCACCGATTGGGCGGAAGGCTTCCTCGGCGGCCGTGGTTTGCAGCAGCTTGTAGTAATCCCAGGGCTTCTTGCTTTCCGCCGGTGTCTTCACCTCAAACAGGTAGGATGGGATAAGGCGCCGGCCATCCGCGCGGATGGTGGCCTTGCCGAACAGATCATCATCCGAAGGCTGCGCCTTCATGCGGTTCACCAGATCAAGGCCGGAAGCCTTGGCCGCTGGCAGGCCCATCGCCGCCACGGTCTTCAGGAAGTGCAGCGTGCCAGAATAGCAGCCGGCATGGATCATGTTCGGGTAATTGGTCGGAACGCGGCGCAGCATACGCTCAGTCCAGGCACGCGTTTTGTCATTCATGTCCCAATAGAAGCTTTCGGTGCAGACCAGCCCCTGTGCCGCTTGCAGCCCCATGCCGTGGACGTCATTCACAAAAAGCAACAGAGAGGCAAGCTTGATGCCGCGCCGGGTCAAACCGAATTCCGCCGCCTGCTTCACGCAATTCTGCGTATCGGCGCCGGCATTGGCGAGGCCAATCACCTTCGCGCGCGATGCTTGCGCCTGCAAAAGGAAGGAAGAGAAATCCGTGGTGCCGGGGAAGGGTGTGCGCACTTGGCCGAGGATACGACCGCCTGAATTGCGCACGAAATTCGCCGTATCGCGTTCAAGCGCATGGCCGAAGGCGTAATCAGCCGTGATGAAGAACCAAGTATCGCCACCCGCGCGCACTGTGGCGCCACCGGTGGAGCGCGCCAGCATATAGGTATCATAGGCCCAGTGAATGGTATTCGGGCTGCATTGCGCGCCGGTCATGTCAGCCGTTGCCGAGCCGACATTGATATAAGCTTTGTTCTTTTCGCGCGCGACGCCTGAGACCGCGAGGCCCACGGAAGAAGTTGGCACATCCAGGATCAGATCAATGCCCTGGTCATACCATTGCCGCGCCAGGTTCACGCCAACATCGGGGCGGTTCTGGTGATCGGCTTCAATCACCTCAACCCGGAAGCCGTGGCTTGCGCCAAACTCCGCCGCCGCTTCACGCGCGGCCGCGACCGAGGTCGGGCCGGTATTGTCGCGGTAGAGGCCCGACATATCGGTCATGACACCAATGCGCACCGTATTCGCCGCCTGCGCGCGTGCAAGAGACAGCGGCAGAGCGCCGGTGGCGGCTGCTCCGGCGATGATATTCCGACGTGAAACCTGCATGTTTATCTCCCTCAAGAGATGATGTTGTTGGGTCAGCTACGCACGAGCGGGCAATTGCCTTCCGCGACCGGGCGGAAGGCTTCCTCGGCCGACGTTGTTTGCAAAAGCTTATAGTAATCCCAGGGACCTTTGCTTTCCGACGGCGCCTTCACCTCAAACAAATAGGCGGGATGGAGCTTCCGCCCATCCGCGCGAATAGTGCCCTTGCCGAAGCAATCATCATCCGTGGGCATGGCCTTCATACGCGCCACCGCCGCCGCGCCATCGGCCTTGGCCGCGGCAGGCCCCATATCGGCCACCGCCTTCAGGTAATGCAGCGCGCCGGCATAGCAGCCCGCATGCGTCATGGAAGGCATATTGGGCGACATGGCGGAACGCACCTTATTGGTGAAGCGCCGCGTCGCGTCGTTCAGATCCCAATAGAAGGTTTCGGTCAGCACCAGACCCTGCGCGGTTTGCAGCCCAAGCCCATGCACATCATTGATGAACATGAGCAAGGAAGCCAGCTTTATGCCGCGGCGGGTAATGCCGAATTCAGCGGCTTGCTTCACACAATTGGTCGTATCCGCCCCGGCATTGGCAAAGCCAATCACCTTGGCGCGCGAAGCCTGCGCCTGCACCAGGAAGGATGAGAAATCCGTCGTACCCGGGAAGGGCGTGCGCACCTGGCCAAGCACGCGCCCGCCGGCATTGCGCACGAAATTCCCCGTATCGCGTTCCAACGCGTGGCCGAAGGCGTAGTCAGCCGTGATGAAGAACCAGCTATCGCCCCCCGCGCGCACCATCGCACCCCCGGTGGATTTCGCACACATCCAGGTGTCGTAGGTCCAATGCACGGTATTGGCATTGCAGCGCGCGCCGGTCAGGTCACTGGATGCCGCGCTGCTGTTCAAATGCACCTTGTTCTTTTCGCGGCAGATATCGGAAACCGCAAGCGCCACCGAAGATGTCGTCACATCCAGCAGCACATCCACACCGTCACGATCAATCCATTGCCGTGCGATATTAACGCCAACATCGGGGCGGTTCTGATGGTCCGCCGCAAGCACTTCGATATTGATGCCGCGCCCGGCGAATTCCTGCGCCGCAGCCCGCACGCAGGCAACCGCACTCATGCCCGCGATGTCGCGATACATGCCGGACATATCGTTCAGCACGCCAATCTTGATGGTGGGGCCGCCCTGCGACTTGGCGCTACGATAGGGCAGCGCGCCAAAGACTGCGGCGCTGGTTGAACCAGCCATAATGTCCCGACGTGAAAGACTCATTTCTTGTCTCCCCTAATTGTTTTACCGCAACCGCAAAAAGCGCAGCCCTGGTTAAACCCCAAGATACTGATGCAACCGATCGAGCGAGGCATTCAGGTCTTCATTCGCGACCATATCCACCACGCGGCCATGTTCCATCACGTAATGCCGATCAGCGACCGTCTGAGCGAAGCGGAAATTCTGCTCCACCAGCAGCACGGTAAAGCCGCGCTTCTTCAATTCGCGGATGGTGCGCCCGATCTGCTGCACAATCACCGGCGCCAGACCTTCTGACGGTTCATCCAGCAGCAGCAACCGCGCGCCGGTGCGCAGAATCCGCGCAATGGCCAGCATCTGCTGCTCACCGCCCGAAAGCTTGGTGCCTTGGCTGCGGGCGCGTTCCTTCAAATTCGGAAATAGCGTGTAGATTTCATCCAAGGGCATCCCACCCGGGCGCACCATTGGCGGCAGCATCAGATTTTCCGTGACATCGAGCGATGCGAAAATGCCGCGCTCCTCCGGGCAATAGGCAATGCCGGCACGCGCAATCACATCCGGACGCGCATTCACGAATTCCTTGCCTTCATACTTCACCGAACCGGTACGGCGCGGCACCAGCCCCATAATGGAACGCAAGGTGGATGTCTTGCCCGCGCCATTTCGGCCAAGCAGCGTCACCACTTCGCCTTCGCGGATATCAATATCCACGCCGTGCAATACGTGGCTTTCGCCATACCATGCCTCAAGCCCGCGCAATTCCATCAGCGCGCCAGTGCTGGCTTTGGCACCGCCGGGCGCTGTCATCACATCAGCCATGGGCGGCCTCCGTCGGGGCTTCGGAACCAAGATAGGCAGCAACCACATCCGGGTTGCGCGACACGGCGGCGTAATCGCCTTCCGCAAGCACACTGCCGCGCGCGAGCACGGTAATGGTATCGCAAAGCCCCTGCACAACGCGAAGATTATGTTCCACCAGCAGCACGGTACGGCCCACGGATACGCGCTTCACCAGCGCCACCACGCGGTCCACATCATCATGCGCCATGCCGGCGGTTGGTTCATCCAGCAGCATCATCACGGGATCGAGCGCCAGCGTGGTCGCGATTTCCAAGGCGCGCTTGCGGCCATAGGGCAATTCACCCGCCGTCAGGTGCATCCATTCGGTCAAGCCCACATCGGCCAGCAATTCCTCGGCCCGCGCATCAAATTTGCGCAAGACCGAATCGGAACGCCAGAAATCGAAGGAACCGCCACGGGCGCGTTGCAACGCCACGCGCACATTCTCAATCACTGTCAGATGCGGAAACACCGCTGAGATCTGAAAGCTCCGCACCAGGCCAAGGCGCGCCACTTCGGCGGCCTTCATGCCCGTGATGTCGCGCCCTTCATAGCGAATGACACCACGCGTCGGCGGCAGGAATTTCGTCAGTAGATTAAAGCACGTGGTCTTGCCGGCGCCATTCGGGCCGATCAAGCCATGGATAGTACCCCGACGAACATTCAGGTTCACGTCGCTTACCGCGACGAAGCCCCGGAATTCCTTGGTAAGCCCTACCGTTTCAAGGATGGTATCAGACACCCGAACCACGCCCCCCTTCTTATGCAGCGGTTGATACCGCAACGCCTCTTTGTATCCTTCCTATGCGAGGCTCGGGCTTCCTGCAAGCCACCCCCTTCAATTCCCGAGAAAAATTGGCATCGGCCCTAGTGAACAAAAAAAGGGCAGAGGTTGCCCCCTGCCCTTTCCGCCATTTGGGGAACCCCCGCTCAGGCTTCAGACAATTCCTCAGGCTTCACCTGACGCTCCGCCACCTTGGCGAGTTCCAGAATGAAATCCACGACCTTTTCCTCAAAAATCGGTGCGCGGAGGTTTTCCATCGCATCTGGATTCTTGCGGAAGAATTCGATCACCTGCTGTTCCTGGCCACGGTAGCCCATGGCTTCCTGACGCAGCGCGCCGCTCAGTTCTTCCGGTGTGACCTGGATATTGTTGCTGCGGCCAATCTCAGAAAGCAGCAGGCCAAGCCGGATGCGGCGCTGAGCGATACCGCGATATTCGTCGCGCAGCGTTGCCTCATCCTTGCCCGCATCATCCGAATCGAGCCGCCCGGCCTTCAAATCGGCTTCCACACGCTGCCAGATCTGGCCGAATTCGCCATCCACCATGCCTTCGGGCACGGGGAAACTGGCCTGATCCGCGAGCTTGTCCAAAAGGGCGCGCTTGAGCCGCATGCGTGACATGCCATCATATTCACGTTGCAAGCCTTCCTTCACCTGGGCTTGCAAGCCGGCAAGATCGGCCTGCCCGACAGTCTTCGCCAATTCATCATCAATGGCGCGCGGCACGCGCTGTTGTAGCTTTTTCGCCGTTATAGAGAAAAGCGCGCGCTTGCCCGCCAATTCGGCGGAACCGTAATCCAGCGGGAAGACCACCTGGATATCGCGGCTGTCGCCCACGGACATCCCTTCCATCTGCTCAGTGAAGCCTGGGATGAAGCCGGGGCCACCCACTTCAATCGGCATATCGGTGGCAGACCCACCAGCGAAGGGGGCGAGTGCGGGTTCTTCCGTGCCAGCAATCAAACGGGCAGGGCCGATCCGCAGCGTGAATTCCACCGCAGCACCCGCCGCCATGCCATGCACATAGATGAAGGGCCGGCAGGCGCCGATTTCCGCCTGATTGGGGAAGGTGAAGGCAAGCGTGCTGCGCCCGGCCGTCACATCAAAGGCGTCGCGCTGCATATCCAGGAAATCAACGCTATCCTGGCCCAGGCTGTAGAAATTGAAGCCGAGCTTGCCCTGCGTGCCTTCGGGCAGGCTGCCGCCAGCCAGTTTGGTGCTGACCATCAGGCTTTGCGTGGCGCCCGGCGCCGCGGCAATGCCCTTGGCGCCTTCAAGAAATACCTGCACCCAGCCGGCTTCGCTGGCAGTGCCGCTGACCCGAAGATCGAAATAGGGCAACGCTTCTTCCGTGCCGATAGCAGCAATTTCGGACTTCAGGCCACCCGAAAGCCCAATTTCCCAACCGCGCGGCGCCTGACCTGGGATGCCGGGCACGGCACCAAGGGCCGGGCCATTGGTCAGCAAATCCGGCACGACAGAGCCAGCGAAATCGCACACCATCACCTCACCCTTTGTAGCCGGGCGGGCATCGCTCACATCGGTCAATTCACCATTGCGCGTCGCGAGTGTTTCCAGGATTTTCTGCACTTCCTCATCCGCGGGCTCTGCGCGCAGGCGTTCCAACTCGATGCCGGAGAATTCGGGCATCGGCACATCCGGCAGCACTTCCAATTCCATGCGGAATTCAAGATCACCACCATCGGGGAAGCTGGTCACCTCGATCTTCGGTTGCAGCGCGGGCTTCAGGCCGCGATCGCTGACCACCTTGCGGGAGGCATTGCCCACGGATT
>CAMCEP010000083.1 GCA_945873675.1 Asaia bogorensis | reverse complement strand
ACTCACACCCCAAACCTCGGCCGCGGCACGCAGCCAGGCGGTTGTCCCTTCCTCGCCCAAGGGAAAGGCTGCCGGGATATGCCGTGCGCCACGCGCTTCCAAAGCGCGGGCCGTGCCGGCCAGAAAAGGTTGCGCGAGCAGAAAACGCGTACCTTCGCCAACCGCCGGCAATTCAGATGCGCGGCGCGATGGCAGGAAGCGCACCGGCCCCACGCCAAGTGCTGCGAAAAGCCGGATGAATTGGTCTTCCACCACTTCCGCCAACGCGCCCACCACCAGCAGGGAACGCGCTGTGCCTGGTTCGGTCGGCATTTCCGGCACCAAAGCGGCAAGGCAAGCATCCTCACCTTCGGTGAAGGTGGTCTCAATGCCGCTACCGGAATAACTCAACACGCGCACACTTGGTAAGAAACGCTCCGAAAGACGTTGCGCGGCGCGCGAAAGATCAAGCTTGATCACTTCCGATGGGCAGGACCCCACCAGGAACAGCATGCGGATATCAGGCCGGCGCTGGATCAAGCGCGTTACAACGCGGTCCAATTCTTCATTCGCATCCGCCAGCCCAGCGAGATCACGTTCTTCAATGATGGCGGTTGCGAATCGCGGCTCGGCGAAAATCATGACACCGGCGGCAGATTGCAGCAGATGCGCGCAAGTACGGCTGCCGACCACAAGGAAAAACGCATCCTGAATCTTGCGATGCAGCCAGATAATGCCGGTCAGGCCACAGAAAACCTCGCGCTGACCGCGTTCACGCAGAATGGGCGTATCGGCGCAGCCGGCGGCCTCAGCCGCAATGCCTTGGGGCTCCGAAGATGCGCCGGCAAGGCTCATGTCATTTGGCCTGCGTCGCCGCCGCGCCAGCTTGTTTCCGCGCGCCGCGCGGCGCGCAGCTTCAGAACGAATTGAGCCGCATTGACGACATAGGCAGCATAGGCAGCCAGCGCCAGCATCATCTGCCCGCGGCCATCACCAATGCCAAGCAGCAGCACAACCAGATAGGCGGTGTGCAGCGCCAGCACCAACATGCTGAAAACATCTTCCCAGAAGAAGGCCGGCGCAAACAGCCAGCGGTCAAACACCACTTTTTCCCAGATACAGCCCGTCACCATGATCAGATACAGGATGGCGGTTTTGGCGATGATCGAAGCCGTTGCGGCAGTGTATCCCTCGCCCGTGGCCAGATAGTTCAGCACCAGACCAAGGCTTACCAAAAAGACCAGGAATTGAACCGGGGCCAGGATGCCCTGCACCAGGGTCCAGGGGGTGGAATCCCGCCGCCGGCGCTCATCAGGGGTATAAAGCTGTGTCGCCACCCCCCGCCTGATGCCGGCCTGGCGCTTGCTGGCGCGGCCTGTGGCGGCGCTCCAGGGGCTGGCGTCCAAGGCCTTGAAAATACCGGTAAAGCGGTCTGCTGTCAGCATTTCTTGACACCCCCAGAGATTGAAGCGAGTCGGGCAGCCCAGCTTGGGGCAACGCCAGCCAAGGGCTTCATCTGGTCCTTTTCGGCCAGTTTTCCTTGGATTTTCCTGACGCATAGGGTCATGTGGACCCCCTTCCCAGTCTTCTACGTTTCTGAGGCTACTGGGCTTGCGGGCCAAGTGTCAAGCAAGATTGACGTATTTTCTAATTGACAGTAATCATCCCTCAGGACGAAGCTACCCACTCAAAGGGGGGTCACCATGAAGCCGAGCACGGATGGGGAGCGACAGGCCCAAGCGGAATATGTGGAAGCCGATCGCGATTTCACTCTATACTCCCATGAAGACATGGCAGACTCAGACCCCGATCACAGGGACGGGCCCGCGACGACGGAATGGCGCCCCGCCTCTCGGGACCGGGCCCTTCCCTTGAAGCGGGTGATCGAGACCGAGGTAATCCCTCGGCTCGTGCTCGCACAGCGCGTCCTGAACAACCCGGGGCATGAGCCCGATCAAACACATCCTGCCACGCCAACCAAGGAAGATGTCGAAGCCTTCGCCGCCCTGGCGCGACTCGGCAATACCGACAATGCGCTGACCTTCATTGATGCGTTTTGCGCACGCGGCTTGCCGCTGACGCAGGTTTATCTCGGCTTGCTCGCGCCCACCGCACGGCTTCTTGGCACGTGCTGGGAAGATGATGTTTGCGATTTTACGGAAGTCACCATCGGGCTGCGCTGCCTGCATGGCGTTTGCCACGCGCTGGAACCGCGCTTTGCGCCGCTTGCCCCAAATGGTAGATCAGGCCGAAGGATTCTGCTGGCCCCTGCCCCGGGCGAACAGCATGGATTAGGCCTGACCATGGTGGAACAATTCTTCCGCCGTGCCGGTTGGGAAGCCTGGATAGATGGCGGCGCCGATAGTGATGCGCTGATCGCCATGGTCGCCGAGAAGCATTTTGGCCTGATCGGTTTTTCGATCGGTGGTGAAACGCATATCGAGGCGCTGGCGAAGCTCATTCGCGATATCCGCAGTAAATCGCGCAATGCCAATCTGAGCATTCTGGTGGGCGGGCCTTTGCTGTTGCAGGAACCGCTTTTGGTGAAGCGCCTTGGCGCCGATGCCACCGCGCGGGACGCAGACGAAGCCGTGCTGCAAGCAGAGGCGTTGCTGGCCTTACAAGGACGAGGAAGTGAGGGATTGCCGAGCTAGGGGCCGGGACCATGCGACAGAATGCGTCGCCTCCCCTTGATTTCCCTCAGCGCCATGAAGCAAAGGCGCCGTTTGTTCCAGAAGGTCGCCCATTTCCGTGAAGACATTCCTCGCCCCTCGCAAATCGCTCGGAGATTTGGACGCCGATGCCGCGGCCTCTTTGGTCTCGGCGGCGGCAGATATGGCTTTGGTTGTGGATGAACAGGGCGTCATTCGCGATATCGCTTTTAGCAATCAGGAATTATCCAAGGCATTGGGTGGGCATCAGGCTTGGCTTGGGCGCCCCTGGGCGGAAACCGTCACCACGGAAAGCCGCCCCAAGGTGGAAGCGCTATTGAGCGGCGCGCCCAGCGAAGCGAAATGGCGCAGCATCAATCAGGTGGCCGAAGGTGGTGAATGCGTGCCGCTGCTTTTCGCCGCTGTTCCCTTGCAGCGCGGGAATCGGCGCGTGGTATTTGGCCGCGACCTTAGCGCGCAATCGCGCCTGCAACAGAGATTGCTGGAAACTCAGCAATCCATGGAACGCGATTATGCGAAGCTCCGGCAGGCGGAAACGCGCTATCGTCTGCTGTTTCAGCTTTCCGCCGATGCGACGCTGATTGTGGATGGTGCGACGGGGCGCGTGACGGAAGCGAACCCGGCCGCTGAGCAACTTTTCGGCCGGCATTCCCGCCGCGTGATCGGCCGCCCCTTGATGGATGCCTTTGGCGCAGAAAGCCGCCAGGCGGTGCAATCCCTGCTGGCTTCTGTGCGCATTGCGGGCCGCGGTGATGAAGTGGGCGCGCAGCTTGCCGATTCCGGGCGGCAAGTGACCATCGCCGCCACCAGCTTCAGGCAGGATGGTGCTTCCGTATTGCTGGTGCGGCTATCTCTCGCGGGTGGTGAACAGCCGGCGGGTCTTTCCACCGCCAAGGCGCAGATGCTGAAAGTGGCGGAAAACCTGCCCGATGCCTTTGTGATCACGGATCAGAATGGCTTGGTGATTTCCGCCAATGGCGCCTTTCTGGACCTGGCCGAGCTGGGTTCGGAAGAACAGGTGCGCGGCGAATCGCTGGAACGCTGGCTGGGCGGTCAGGGCATCGAAATTGAAGTCCTGCTCTCCAACCTTCGCAATCGCGGTACGGTCAGACTTTATAATACCACGCTGCGCGGCGCGATGGGTGCGCGGGTTGAGGTGGAAGTCTCCGCCGTTACCGTGACGCATGGCGGGCAGGAGGTTTTTGGCTTTTCGATCCGCGATATTGGCGCACGTGTTGCGGAACCGCGCCAAACTGGGGCGCATGCCACGCGTTCCGTTGAACAGCTCACGGAATTGATCGGGCGCGTGCCGCTCAAGGACCTTGTGCGCGATGCGACAGATGCGATTGAGCGCCTGTGCATTGAAGCTGCCTTGCAGCTTTCGGGCGATAATCGCGCTTCCGCGGCGGAAATGCTCGGGCTGAGCCGGCAAAGCCTTTATGTAAAATTGCATCGCTACGGGCTTGGTGATCTGGGCGCCGATAGCGGCGAGCAAGGGTAAGGCAGCGCGATGGCGGCCCCCGTTGCATCAGCGGCGACCGCCCCTGCCCCGCGGCTGAAGCCATCCGCGGTTCTGGAATTATTGAAGCCTATCACCTGGTTTCCGCCCATGTGGGCCTTTGGCTGCGGCGTTGCTTCCGCCCATGGCGGCTTTGCCGAACATTGGCCTTTGGCATTGCTTGGCGTGGTGTTGGCCGGGCCTTTGGTATGCGCCATGAGTCAGGCGGCGAATGATTGGTATGATCGCCATGTCGATTCCATCAATGAACCGAATCGCCCGATTCCATCGGGGCGCATTCCGGGGCGCTGGGGTTTGTATATTGCGCTGTTCTGGACAGCGCTTTCGCTATTGGCGGCGCTACCGCTCGGCGCTTGGGGCTTTGGCGCCACGATCATCGCCATCGCCCTCGCCTGGGCCTATAGCGCGCCGCCATTTCGGCTGAAGGCGAATGGCTGGTGGGGCAATCTGGCCTGTGGCTTGGCCTATGAAACCCTGCCTTGGGTGACGGCGGCAGCGATCATGTCTGGCGGCGCGCCAGATTGGCGCGTGCTGCTGGTGGCGCTGCTTTATGGCCTTGGTGCGCATGGCATCATGACGTTGAATGACTTCAAGGCGATTGAAGGTGATCGCCGCATGGGCGTGCTTTCTCTGCCCGTACAATTGGGCGCGGAACGCGCTGGTCTGGTCGCCTGTATTTTTATGGCGCTGCCACAGATTATTGTGGTGGCACTTCTCGCGGCCTGGGATGCGCCGTGGCACGCAGCGGCGGTTGCGCTTTCGCTCCTGATCCAGCTTGGCCTGATGCGGCGGATGTTGAGCGATCCGCGCGCATTGGCGCCCTGGTATAATGGCACCGGCGTTCTGCTTTACGTGATTGGCATGCTGATCAGCGCGTTTGCGTTGGCCGCTTTGACAGGAGGTTCCGCATGAACCCCGCCCCGCTTGGCTGGCTTGGCATTATCCGTCTGGGATTGGTGCAAACCGCACTCGGCGCGATTGTGGTGCTGACAACCTCCGCGCTCAATCGCGTGATGGTGGTGGAACTTGCCTTGCCGGCGACCCTGCCGGGGATCCTGGTTGGGCTACATTACGCGCTGCAAATGCTGCGCCCGCGCATGGGTTATGGCTCTGATATGGGTGGGCGGCGCACGCCTTGGATCATTGGCGGCATGGCCGTGCTGGCTTTGGGCGGTGTTTTGGCCGCGGCGGGCACGGCGCTGATGGCAGAATCGCTTTGGGCCGGCATTGCACTGGCCGTTTTGGCGTTTTTGCTGATTGGCGCAGGCGTCGGCGCGGCCGGCACATCGCTGCTCGTTCTGCTAGCCGCACGCACCGCGCCCGCGCGCCGTGCGGCGGCGGCATCCCTTGTCTGGATCATGATGATTGCGGGCTTTGTAATTACCACCGCCATTGCGGGGCGCTTGCTTGATCCCTATTCGCCCATGCGTCTGGTTGCGGTAGCGGCAGGCGTTTCCGCCATTGCCTTCACGCTGGCGACACTCGCGGTGTGGGGCATGGAAGGCCCGCGCGCCGCGCGCCCGGAAGCAAGCGATGCCGCGAAGCCGCCCTTTCGCCAAGCACTCCGAGAAGTTTGGGCAGAACCGGAGGCACGGCGCTTCACCATTTTTATCTTTGTCTCCATGCTTGCCTATAGCGCGCAGGATCTGATCCTGGAGCCTTTCGCCGGCGCAGTTTTCAGCCGCAGCCTGGGTGAAACCACGCGCATTTCATCGCTGCAACATGCGGGCGTTCTGGTCGGCATGATTTCCATTGCGCTGATTGGCAGCCTGCGCGGCGGGCGCTGGGCGGGCACGCTTCGCTTCTGGACCATTACGGGATGCTTGGCGTCTGCTGCCATGATGCTGGCGCTTTCGATCGCCGGGCAATTCGGCACGGCTTGGCCGCTCAAGACCAGCTTCTTCGCGCTTGGCGTCGCGAATGGTGTTTTCGCAGCTGCTGCGATTGCTTCAATGATGCAAATGGTCGCGCGCGGGCATGAATCGCGCGAAGGCACGCGCATGGGGCTTTGGGGCGCGGCGCAGGCCGTGGCTTTTGGGCTTGGCGGGCTTGCCGGTGCGGCGGCAGTTGATCTCGCGCGGTTGGCGCTTGGCCATGTTGAAGCAGCCTATGCGGCAGTCTTCATTCTGGATGCCGCGCTGTTCATCGCTTCCGCCATGCTGGCGGCACGCATCAATCGACCAAAAATCAGCAAGACCGGCGGCTTCGGCCCAATGGTGCCGGCGAGGTAAGGGGAATGGCCATGCAAACATATGATGTCATCGTGGTGGGGGGCGGGCCATCAGGGGCCACCGCTGCCGATGATCTGGCCCGCCGGGGGCGTAATGTTTTGCTGCTGGATCGCGCCGGGCGCATCAAGCCCTGTGGTGGCGCCATTCCACCGCGCCTCATTCGTGATTTCGCCATTCCGGATGAACTGCTGGTCGCCAAGATCAATTCCGCCCGCATGGTCTCCCCCAGCGCCAAGGCTGTGGATATGCCAATTGATGGCGGCTTTGTCGGCATGGTGGATCGCGCGGATTTCGACGAATGGCTGCGCGAACGTGCTGCCCATGCCGGCGCAGAGCGCGAGACGGGTTCTTATGATCGCATCACGCGTGATGCCGATGGCACCGCCATTGTTCACTGGGAATCTAAGGATGGCGCAGCGGTTGCTGCCCGCGCACGCTTGGTGATTGGCGCCGATGGCGCGCGTTCCCAGGTGGCAAAGCAGGAAGTACCGGGTGGGGATAAGGTGCGCTGCGTTTTCGCCTATCATGAAATCGTCCGTTCTCCGCCGAATGGTGGGTCCGCTGATTTCGACGCCAAGCGCTGCGATGTCTATTACCAAGGCAAGCTTTCGCCTGATTTCTACGCATGGATCTTCCCGCATGGCGACACAACCAGCATCGGCACGGGTTCCATGCAAAAGGGCTTTTCGCTGCGTGGTTCGGTTGCTGAACTCCGCCGCGATATTGGCCTTACAAACGCGGAGACGATCAGGCGCGAAGGCGCGCCCATTCCCCTGAAGCCGCTCAAGCGCTGGGATAATGGCCGCGATGTGATTCT
The DNA here is from genome assembly GCA_945873675.1 of Asaia bogorensis. Classification (GTDB taxonomy): domain Bacteria; phylum Pseudomonadota; class Alphaproteobacteria; order Acetobacterales; family Acetobacteraceae; genus Neoroseomonas; species Neoroseomonas bogorensis_C. The sequence continues at coordinate 3,000 of CAMCEP010000083.1, read as the reverse complement.
GGCGGGTGATGCGGCTGGCGTGGTGGCGCCTGCTTCTGGTGAGGGCATTTACTACGCCATGTATGGCGGCAGGTTGGCCGCTGATGCCGCCGAGGAATTCCTGAAGACCGGCGATGCACGTGCGCTCGCCGGTGCACGCAAGCGCTTCATGAAGGCGCATGGCCGGGTGTTCTGGGTGCTCGGCATCATGCAGTATTTCTGGTATTCGTCCGACAAAAGGCGGGAGAAGTTTGTCTCCATCTGCGCAGATAAGGATGTGCAGCGCCTGACTTGGGAATCCTACATGAACAAGGAATTAGTCCGGCGCGATCCCCTTGCGCATGTGCGAATTTTCTTCAAGGATTTGGCGCATCTCTTTGGCCTTGCGAGGGCCTGATCAACATATAAGGTTTTTGAGGAATGGCGTCTCAGCCCATGCGCATTGGCACGCGCGGTTCTCCGTTGGCACTTTGGCAAGCGCGGCATTTCGCTTCAGTCGCACGCGCGGCCATCCCGGCGCTCGCTGAAGATGGCGCGCTGGAAGAACACATCATCGCAACATCGGGCGACAAGGTGCAGGATAAGCGCCTGGCCGATATTGGCGGCAAGGGGCTTTTCGCCAAGGAAATCCACGAAGCACTGGCCGATCGGCGCATTGATGTCGCGGTGCATAGCCTCAAGGATCTGGAAACCGAATTGCCGCCGGGCATTGTGCTGGCCTGCGTGCTGGAACGCGAAGACCCGCGTGATGCGCTGATCCTGGGTGCTGGATGCGGTGCGGCTAGCACGGATGATCCGCTCGCGGTCTTGCCCCAGGGCGCCTTGGTCGGCACGGCTTCCGTGCGTCGGCAAGCGCAATTGCTGCATCGCAGGCCTGATCTCCGCGTGGATATCATTCGCGGCAATGTGCAGACACGGCTTGGGCGAGTCGCGGCGGGTGATTTTACCTGCTCCCTACTAGCGCTTGCCGGCTTGAAGCGGCTTGGCATGGCGGATCGCGCGCAAGTGGTGCTGGAAGCCGATGCCATGCTGCCCGCTGCCTGTCAGGGCATTGTCGGTATCACGGCGCGTGCGGATGATGCGGCCACGCTGGCGCACCTCGCCCGCATTGAACACGCGCCAAGCCGTCTGGTGGCGGATGCCGAACGCGCCTTGCTCGGCGCGCTGGATGGTTCCTGCCGCACGCCGATTGGCGCGCATGCGACGCTGCTGCCAAATGGGCGGGTCCGCCTGCATGGGCTTGTCGCGCGCGCCGATGGCAGTTTCCTCAGGCGCAACATGGGCGAGGCCACGGCGAAGGATGGCCCTCAGCTTGGGCGCGACCTTGCCGCCGCGCTGAAGCGCGAAAGCCCTGCGGATATTTTTGGCTAAGGGCTAAGCGAGGAGGCTTAGCTGCCCACTCCAGCCATGGCACCTAGGCGGCGCGGCGCGGCGATTTCACCATCGCGCCGGCGCAATTCTTCCGCCATCACGCGATGTACCATTGCAATGGCGTTGTCATCCAGACTGGCCACCCAAAGCCGCGCAAAGCTTGGATCAAAGCTGGGGTCAAGCACCTGGCGCGGCAGGGAAAGCTCTGCCGCGCGCGCCTGAATTTCCGCCGCTGCCCCCGGACTATCCAGCGCAATGGCGCGCAGGCGGCGCGGGTCTGATGCGATGTTTGCGACAAAAGCATCAAGCGCGGCGATGGCGCGATCCAGCGCTGCGCCATCCCCTTCTGCCTCAGCGGCGTCCAGCTTGGCTTTCAATGCCTCATAGGCGATGCGATGCGATGTGCCATTCATGGCGGCCCCCTCCAGAGCATGCCAGAAGGCTGCGCCTTTTCACGCATATGTGTCAATTAAAATTGACAGTCACCGATCGCGATCAATCTCGCCAGCGGCGCCACAAATCCCAGGCATGGGCGAAAAACGCGGCGGTCATCGCAAGGGAGACAAAGCCCCACCAGGCACCCGTCAACGCCGCGCGCAAGGCCAGGGCGAAAAACACCCCCGGCAACACCAGGGCAAGCACCGATTGCGGCCGCAGCCCGCGCCCCGTCAGCCACCAAAAACCCAGCAGCGCCAAAGCCTCGGCCAGCAGCACCGCCACCATCAGATCGGCGACTTGGCCTGAGGCGAAAAAGGCAACGAAATCCGGCATGCGGCGCGCCTATGCCTCGGCTGGCACGGCAAAGCTTTCCGGCGGCAGGCCAGCGGCATGGCGCTGCCACATCATGCGATAGGCGCCTTCCAGATGGCGCGTGAAGCGCGGCGTATTGAACAAAGGCGCGGTCGGAATGGCCGTAGCAAGCTTCGCCTTCAGCGCGGCGGCGCGCGCGGGGTCGCGGCCAAGTGCCACGGCCAGCGCTTCATATGCTGCGGCATCGCGCGTTATCATTTCCGGCAGGCCAACGGCATTCAGCAGGCTTGCCGCCACGCGGCCTGCGAAGGCGTTACCCATTTGCGTCAGTATCGGCAGCCCGGCCCAGAGCGCATCACTCGCCGTGGTATGAGCGTTATAGGGAAGCGTATCGAGGAAAAGATCAGCCAAGCGATGCCGCGCCAGATGCTGGGCTGATGGCAAGGAAGACCCGAAGACCAGCCGCGCCGGATCCACGCCCTGCCCTGCCGCGACCGCGCGCAGCCGTTCCATGGCTTCGGCTTCATTCGCCAGCAGCCATAGCACCGAACCGGGCACCGCCGCCAAAATACGCATCCAGGATGCGAAGACTTCCGGCGTGATCTTATAGGCATTGTTGAAGCAGCAATAAACAAACCCATCCACCGGAAGCCCGGCCTCAGCGCGCGATGGTGTCGCGGGCGCGATCACCCGGCGGTCATCATTTGCCTGATAGCTATCGGGCAAATGTACAATCCTCTCATCATAGAAGGGCTGCTGATCACGGGGCAGTACGGTCGCATCCGCCAGAATGTAATCCAGGAAATTGGCACCCACTGTGCCCGGATAGCCAAGATAACTTACCTGCACAGGCGCCACCCGCGCCGCGAAGGGGGCAAGCCGCGCATCCTGGGTGTAGCC